>VGPE01000010.1 GCA_016875645.1 Chloroflexota bacterium | reverse complement strand
CCCCCGCAGGCGATCATCGCGGATGCCGCTGACTGGGGCGCCGAGCTCCTCGTCGTGGGGTCGCGAGGGCTGGGCCCGGCCTCATCGGCCCTCCTCGGCTCGGTCTCGCAGGAGATCGTGGACGAGGCGCCGTGCCCGGTTCTGGTCGCCAGGCGGGATACGGTGCGCGCGATCGTGTTCGCCACCGACGGCTCCCCGTGCGCGGAGGCGTCGGAGCGCGTCCTGGCATCGCTGCCCGTCGCCCGGCAGGTGCCGGTGACCGTGGTCAGCGTGGCCCATATCGTTCGCGCCTGGGCGTTCGGCATCGCACCGACGATGGTGGGCGAGGTGCTCCGGGAGCAGGCTGAGCAGGAAGAAGCGGCACTGGCTGTCCACGCCGAGATCGCGCAGACCGCGGCAGCGCGGCTGGCGGCGGCAGGCGTCGATTCGCGGGCCGAGTCGCGCTCGGGCGACGCCGCGAGCGAGCTGCTCGCGGCGTCGGAGGCGGCCGGCGCCGACCTGATCGTGATGGGCTCGCGCGGGCGCACCGGCCTGCGACGGCTGGTCCTCGGCAGCGTTGCCCGCAAGGTGCTCCACGGGTCGCCTGGCTCGGTCCTGATCGTGCGGGCCGACGTCGCCGGCTCCGGCTGCGGGGGAGCCTCCGGCAGGGACTGAACGCGGCGGCATCGCGCTCCTGACGGGCCTCTCGACCGGCGCCGCCGCCCGCGTTGACGTCCATCCGATTCAGGGCTAGACTCATATCCGACGGAATTGGTCGGAATTCCCTCCTCATCCGACCGAGGCCGTCGCCTCTGGATCCGGCGCGCTCGGGGCCCCCCTCCCGAAGTCGCGCCGGACCGGAACCCATCCACCGTCGGCACCTCGAGGATCCACCCCCTGACTGCTCGTCCCGTCTTCCATGGAACCGGTGTCCTGTCGTTCTCGACCAAGGCCGAGTACGGAGTGCGGCTGATGGTCCAGCTGGGGCAGCGGGCCGGGAGGGGCCCGGCGTCGCTTGCGGAGATCGCGCTTGAAGAGGACCTGCCCCGGGCCTACCTGGAACAGCTGGTCATGAGCCTGCGTGACGCCGGCCTGGTGCACAGCACGCGCGGCGCCCGGGGCGGGTATGAGTTGAGCCGCGCCCCCGGCAAGATCCGCATGAGCGAGATCCTGCGCGCGCTGGAGGGACCCATCGCCCCGATGGTCTGTGCCAGCGAGGACGCCGAGCACGCGGTCATCTGCGATCGCAGCTCGCGCTGCACCGTGAATGTCCTCTGGGTCCGGGTCCGGGATGCCGTGACGGGCGCCCTGGACTCCATGACTCTGGCCGACCTCATCCCATCCCTCGGGGTCTCGCCGGCCATGCCGGCTCAGTCCATCCCGACCTCCACTCTGACCGGAGCCCTGACCCGAACGTGACCGACCAGACCGCCGCCGACCGGCAGCTCGAGATCCACAACCTGCGCGTCGCGCCGATCGCCGCACCGGACCGGGAGATCCTCAAGGGGATCAACCTCGTCGTGGGCAAGGGCGAAGTGCACGCGATCATGGGCCCCAACGGCTCGGGCAAGACCACCCTTGCCTACGCGCTCATGGGTCACCCCGCGTACGTCGTGACCGACGGCGAAGTGCGCTGGAAGGGCCGGGACCTGCTCACGCTGAGCGCCGACAAGCGCGCCCGGCTGGGCCTCTTCCTCGCGTTCCAGTACCCCACCGCGATCCCGGGCCTGAGCGTCGCGTCGTTCATCCGCAGCGCGCTGAACGCCAAGCTGCAGGGGGTGGACAAGAACCCGGACATCGACCCCACCGACACCATCCGGGGCGGCGTGAGCATGCTGGAGTTCCGCCGGAAGATGCGCGAGAAGATGGCGCTGCTCCGCATGGACGAGAGCTTCGCCAGCCGCTACGTGAACGAGGGGTTCTCGGGCGGCGAGAAGAAGCGCCTGGAGATGCTCCAGATGGCCGTCCTGGAGCCGGAGATGGCCATCCTCGACGAGACCGACTCGGGCCTCGACATCGACGCGCTGCGGATCGTGGCCGAGGGCGTGAACGCGATGCTCAACCCGAACCTCGGGGTCCTGCTGATCACCCACTACCAGCGGCTGCTCAACCACATCACCCCGGACTTCGTCCACGTCCTGGCGCAGGGCCGGATCGTGAAGAGCGGTGGCAGGGAGCTCGCGCTCCAGCTGGAGGCGGAGGGCTACGGCCCGATCCTGCGCGAGGCCGGTCTCGAGACCACCGTCAGTGATGACGCCCTGCGCGTGCCGGTCGAGCCGGCCGGCGTGGCCTGACGCCGACACCCTACGGAGAGCACGACGATGGCAATCGCGACCGAGCAGCCCGGTGTGGGTGCCCCGCACGGCGGCACGCCCCTGGACCCGCACGCGATCCGGGCGGAGTTCCCGATCTTCCGGACCACGGTCCACGGGCGGCCGCTGATCTACCTCGACTCGGCGTCCACCAGCCAGAAGCCGCAGGCGGTGCTCGATGCCGTGAACGGCTACTACCGGGAGTACAACGCCAACGTCCACCGTGGCATCTACGAGATCGGCGAGCGCGCGACCGAGGCGTACGAGGCGGTCCGCGCGAGCATCGCCCGCTTCATCAATGCGCCCGACGTCCACGAGGTCGTGTTCACCCGCAACGCGACCGAGGCGATCAACCTGGTCGCCTACACCTGGGGCCGGCGCACCATCGGCCAGAGCGACGCGATCGTCCTGACCGAGATGGAGCACCACGCGAACCTGGTGCCCTGGCAGCTGCTGGTCCAGGAAAAGGACGGCGACCTGGAGTTCATCCCGATCACCGACGAGGGCCGGCTGCGCCTGGACGTGTACGACGTGCTGCTGCGGCTGCGGCCCAGGCTGGTCGCGTTCACGCAGGTCTCCAACACCCTGGGCACGATCAACCCGGTCCGCGAGATGGTGGACCGGGCGCACGCCGCGGGTGCCCTGGTGCTGATCGACGGCGCCCAGGCGGTGCCGCACGTGCCGGTGGACGTCCAGGCGCTGGGCGCGGACTTCTACGTGTTCTCCGGGCACAAGATGCTGGCGCCCCCGGGCTCGGGTGCGCTGTGGGCCCGGCGCGAGCTGCTGGAGGCGATGCCGCCGTTCATGGCCGGCGGCGAGATGATCCGCGAGGTCCATCTCCGCCGCAGCGAGTGGAATGCGATCCCCTGGAAGTTCGAGGCCGGCACCCCGGACGCGGCCGCCGCGATCGGCTTCGGCGCCGCCGCGGAGTACCTGATGGCACTGGGCATGGACCGCGTCCGCGCCCACGAGCACGACCTGATCGCCTACGCCCTCGACACGCTCCGCGCCGAACTGCCCCAACTCACGCTGTACGGGCCGCCTGCCGCCGAGCGCGGGGGCGTGGTGTCGTTCAACGTGCCCAACGTCCATCCGCACGACGTGGCGCAGATCCTCGATCGCTTCGGGATCGCCATCCGCGCCGGCCACCACTGCACGATGCCGCTTCACGAGCGGCTGGACCTCGCGGCGACCTGTCGGGCGAGCTTCAACGTGTACTCCACCCGCGACGACATCGACGCGCTGGTCGATGGCCTCCGAGAGGTGGTCCGGATCTTCGGGGACTGACGGTGTCGCCCCGCACCGGACGTCCCACAGCCACGCACTAGACTTTCAGGACCCGATGGACGATCTGTACCGCGACTACATCCTCGAGCACTACCGCCGGCCCCACAACTTCGGGGTGCTCGAGCAGCCCACCGCAACCTACGAGGGCGCCAATCCGCTGTGTGGCGACCGGATCACGATGATGCTGGGCATCCGCGACGGCGTCGTCGCCGAGGTGGGGTTCACGGGGCGCGGCTGCGCGATCAGCCAGGCCAGTGCGTCGCTGCTGACCGACGAGATCAAGGGCAAGCCCGTGGACGCGGTCGCCAAGCTGACCACGCAGGACCTGCTGGACCTCCTCGGGATCGAGATCAGCCCCGCGCGCCTCAAGTGCGCATTGCTCTCCCTTGACACGCTCGAGCACGCACTCGCGGAGTCGGGCGTCGCGCCTGCGCGCGGAGCCGCGTCATGAGGCTCCGGGCCTCGTGCAGGTGTCGTCTGCCGGCCTGACCGCCGGCGAGCATCACCCCGGTCGCGATCCTGCGACCCCCGCCCCGTCCCAGCACCATTGAGCCGGCTCCGCCCGGCAACCCACCATACGGAGCCCCGCACCGACCATGGCCAGATCCTTCACCGACATCATGCGCGAGATCCGCGCCTCCATCCGGGAGATCGGCCCCGGTGATGCCGCCGCCATCCGCGAGCAGTCCCCACAGACGGCATTCGTCGACGTGCGCGAGCAGACCGAGTGGGACGAGGGCTACATCCCGGGCGCGATCCACGTGCCGCGCGGGCACCTCGAGAGCCGGATCGAGGCGGCGCTGCCCGACCACGACCAGCCCATCGTGCTGTACTGCGCCGCGGGCACCCGCTCCGCGCTGGCCGCAATGACGATGCTCCAGATGGGATATTCCAACGTCACCAACATGTCGGGCGGGTTCCAGCAGTGGAAGACGATGGGTCTGCCCTGGCAGCTCCCGCCGAAACTGACCGCGGAACAGAAGCAGCGCTACAGCCGGCACCTGCTGATCCCCGAGGTCGGCGCCGAGGGCCAGGCAAAGCTGCTCGACTCGCGCGTCCTGCTGATCGGGGCCGGCGGGCTCGGCTCGCCGTCGGCGCTCTATCTTGCCGCCGCCGGCGTGGGGACGATCGGCATCGTGGACTTCGACGTGGTCGACATGTCGAACCTGCAGCGCCAGGTCATCCACACGACCGACCGTGTCGGCGAGCGCAAGGTCGCCTCGGCGAAGCGCACCATCGAAGCGCTCAATCCCGACGTGACGGTGATCCCGCACGAGGAGATGCTCGACGCATCCAACGTGGAACGGATCATCACCGGCTACGACGTGATCCTCGATGGGACGGACACGTTCGAGACCCGGTACACGCTCAACGATGCGGCCGTTGCCACGAACATCCCGGTGGTCCATGCGAGCGTGTTCCGGTTCGAGGGCCAGTTGACGGTCTTCAAGCCGTACGAGGGCCCGTGCTACCGCTGCCTCTACCCGACGCCGCCGCCCCCCGAGCTCGCGCCCGGCTGCTCGGTGGCGGGCGTCCTGGGCGTCGTGCCCGGCATCATGGGCATGCTCCAGACCAACGAGGTCCTCAAGCTGCTGCTCGGGATCGGCGATTCGCTGGCCGGGCGGCTGCTCCTCTTCGACGCCCTTGACGCCTCGTTCCAGGAACTGCGGCTCCGGCGCGACCCGCACTGCCCGGTCTGCTCGGACGAGGCCGTCCAGGCTCGCAGGGCGGGACGGCCGCTCCACGTCGCCACCGTGGGGGCCGACGAGCCATTCGTGCTCGGATCCATCAACTCGATGGGCATGAGCAGCACGGTCGGGGGCCGACAGCCCCAGTGAGCACGGTCCGCATTCCGCCGGTCCTGCGTGCCAACGCGGGCGGCAGCAAGCAGGTCGACGTGTCCGGCAGGACGGTCGGCGAGGTCCTCGAGGCGCTCGTCGGGCGATTCCCGAGCCTGTCCGGGCAGCTGTTCACGCCCGAAGGGGAGCTGAACCGCTTCGTGAACGTCTACCTCAACGACCAGGACATCCGCTACCTCCAGGAGCGCTCGACGCCGGTCGACGATCGCGACACGCTGATCATCCTGCCGGCTATGGCGGGTGGGACCCTCTGACCGTGGCGCTCCCCCGGCGCGTGGACCCGGCCCCGGCAGCGCCGCCGGCCGATCATGACGACCACGCCCACGCGCACGACGCCCTGGCGCCCCACGGCGGCCGGTATGACGACGTCCTCGAGGCGATCGGGCACACGCCGCTGGTCGCCATCCCGCGGATGTCGCCGACGCCTGCGGTCCGGATCCTCGCCAAGCTGGAGATGAACAATCCGACAGGCTCGGTCAAGGACCGCGCCGCCAAGTACCTGGTCGAGGACCTGGAGGCGCGCGGGGCGCTCACGGAGGACTCGATCATTCTCGAGCCGACATCGGGGAACACGGGCATTGCGCTCGCGATGATCGGGCGCCGCAAGGGCTATCGCGTGGCGCTGGTCATGCCCGACAACGTCACCAACGAGCGCCGCCAGATGGCCGCGCTGTTCGGCGCCGAGGTGATCGATTCGCCGGGGGCACTCGGCTCCAACGGCGCGATCGCCCTGGCCAAGCACCTTGCGGCCAAGGACCCGCGATTCGTGATGCCGTACCAGTACGGCAACCAGGCGAACCCCCGCGCCCACGAGGAGACGACGGGGCCCGAGATCCTCTCGGACTGTCCCGAGATCGACGCGTTCGTCGCGGGCCTCGGCACGGGCGGCACGCTCATGGGCGTCTCGCGCTTCCTGCGCCGCGAGAAGCCCGGCGTGAAGGTCTACGCCGCCGAGCCGTTGCCGGGCGAGAACGTGCAGGGCCTGCGCTCGCTCGATGAGGGTTTCGTGCCCGAGATCTTCGACCCCTCGCTCCTCGATGGGAAGTTCCTCGTTTCGAATCGCGACGCGATCTCTGCGCTCCGCGACCTCGTGTTCAAGGAAGGGATCTTTGCCGGGCCATCTTCGGGCGCCGTGCTCGTGGCGGCCGCCCGCGTGGCCCGCCAGCTGACCGCCGAGAGGGGCGGCGGGACGATCGTCGCGCTCCTGCCCGATGGCGGCTGGAAGTACCTCTCGGCGGGCACCTACAGCCGCGACCTTGACGAGATGGAAGCGGACCTCGAAGGCGGCGTCAACTGGTGGTGAGGCGCGCCGACGCGGCGCCGTCCCCGCACCCGGGTCCCACCACGGCGGAGGTCTTGGCCGTCATGCTCCAGGAACTGATCGACCACGCTCGCCTGGAGTACCCCAACGAGGCGTGCGGAATCATCGTCGGCTCCGCGCCTGCGGCCGACGGCGGGCAGCCGTTGCGCTTCGTCCCCACCCGCAATGCGGCTGCGTCACCGTACCGCTACGAGATCGACCCTCAGACGCTCCTTCGCCTGACGATGGAAACCGACGATCGCGACGAGGTCTTCTGGGCGATCGTGCACTCCCACGTCCGGACGGCCGCGCGACCCTCGCCGACCGACATCGGCCTCGCTTTCTACCCGGACGCGCTGTACATCCTTGTCTCACTGGCCGA
Source organism: Chloroflexota bacterium (assembly GCA_016875645.1). Lineage (GTDB taxonomy): Bacteria > Chloroflexota > Limnocylindria > Limnocylindrales > CSP1-4 > VGPE01. The sequence continues at coordinate 16,239 of VGPE01000010.1, read as the reverse complement.
GGACGGCCTCGACGCAGGCGGCGACCCGGCCTCGCCCGCGCCCAGCGTCCGCGCGTGGCGGATCGTGGACGCGCACGTGCACGAGGTGGACCTGGCAGTGATTGCGTGACGGCGGTCGCACGGCGTTGCGTCCACGCCGGATCCGGTCTCGAGACGGTGCCGGCAATCTGAGAAATCGCGGCCTGCCAGCCACAACGCTGGTACGCGCCGCTGGCGCGTATCGGAATTCCGGCCCACGAATTGCCCCGCACGCCGGTTGTCCGAAACCGTGGATCCTCCGGCCCAGCGCGCGCACACCATCGCCGCCACTGGCCTGGCGCCGAATCCGCGCGGCCGGCCACGGGACGTCGAATCAGGAGGCCGGTCGCTCCCCGAGCGCCGTTGCGGTCTGGCCCGCAATCACCAGGTCTTCGCGCGCCTCGATCCGGAGCACCGCGACCGGCGCGCCGGGCGCGGAGAGGACCGCGTCTTCTGAGACGTGGGCGGACGCGATCGGCGCGACGCCCAGCACGCCCAACCTGCCCACGATCGCCGCCCGGACCCCCGCCGCGTGCTCGCCGATCCCGGCCGTGAAGGCGATCGCGTCCAGGGACGGCAGCGCAGTGGCCGCGGCCGCCACCCCGGCGGCCGCGCGTCGCACGAACATGTCGAGCGCGAGCGTCGCACGCTCGTCGCCGGCCGACGCCGCGGCCTCGATCGTTCGCATGTCGGCCGTCCCGGCGACCGCGAGGAGGCCGGATCCGTGGTCGAGCGCGGCGGCCAGTTCCTCGGTGGAGACGCGCCCGTCGCGGAGGAGTGCGAGCGGAATTGCGGGATCGATCGAGCCCGCGCGGGTGCCCATCATCAGCCCCTCGAGCGGCGTCATGCCCATGGAGGTCGCGGCGGAGCGGCCACCGTCCACGGCGGTCACTGAGCAGCCGCTCCCGAGGTGCGCCACCACCAGCCGCAGCGACGCGGGAGGCCGGCCGAGCAGCTCCACGGTCCGCCGAACGGACCACTCGACCGAGAGGCCGTGGAACCCGAACCGCCGCACGCCCCAGTCGCGGTACCAGCCTTCCGGCACCGGGTACCGGAACTCGGCTTCGGGCAGGCCTGCATGAAAGGCGGTGTCGAAGCACGCGACGTGCGGGACGGCTGCCAGCCGTGCCCGGGCCGCGCGAATGGTCGCGGCGGCGACCGGGTTGTGGAGCGGCGCCAGGTCCGCGAGATCGTCGATGGTGTCGAGTACCGCGTCGTCCACGCGCGTCGCCGCGCGGAACCGGGCTCCACCGTGGACCACGCGATGGCCGACCGCCTCGATGGAATGGACCGGCACCGACTCCAGGGCCGCGTCCACCAACTGGGCCCAGCCCCGCCGACGGGTGGCATCATCGCCGACGCGGACGTCCGCCCTTTCCAGCGTCTCGCCGGATCCCGAGTCGACCAGGCTGGCCTTGAGAGAGCTCGATCCCGCGTTCAGCACGAGCACGTTCACGCGGTGACGCCCCCGGCGGCCATTCCTGACACGATGGCAGGGTACGGCCATCGGAGGCAGCATCCTTGACGTCAACCGTTCTCGACGAGCGCCAGCTGCAGTTGATCGACGCCTGGTGGCGCGCCGCGAACTACCTGTCAGTGGGCCAGATCTACCTGCTGGACAACCCGCTGCTCCGCGAGCCGCTCGCGCCCGAGCATGTCAAGCCGCGTCTCCTGGGCCACTGGGGCACGACCCCCGGCCTCAACTTCCTCTACGTGCATCTCAACCGGGCGATCCGATCGCGCGATCTCGACATGATCTACATCATGGGGCCCGGCCATGGCGGCCCGGCTGCCGTGGCCAACGCCTACCTCGAGGGGACGCTCGGCGAGATCTACCCACTGCTGAAGCCCGACGTCGATGGGCTGCGCCTCCTGTTCCGCCAGTTCTCGTTCCCGGGCGGCGTTCCCAGCCACGTCGCCCCCGAGACGCCGGGCTCCATCCACGAAGGTGGCGAGCTCGGCTACGCGCTGATGCATGCCTTCGGGGCCGCCTTCGACAACCCGGACCTGGTCGTTGCCTGCATCGTCGGCGACGGGGAGGCGGAGACCGGCCCGCTCGCCGCGAGCTGGCACTCCAACAAGTTCCTCGACCCCGTCCACGACGGCGCCGTCCTGCCGATCCTCCACCTCAACGGCTACAAGATCGCCAACCCGACGGTCGTTGCGCGCATCCCTGAGGCGGAGCTGCGCTCGTTCCTGGAGGGCTGCGGCTATCGCGTTCACGAGGTCGCCGGAGACGACCCGGCGACGATGCACCGCGCGATGGCCGAGACACTCGACCGGGCGCTCGACGAAATCCGCGAGATCCAGCGCGCCGCCCGCGAGGAAGGGGTGACCGAGCGGCCCGTCTGGCCGATGATCGTGTTGCGGGGCCCCAAGGGCTGGACAGGCCCGCGTGTCGTCGACGGCAAGCCCGTCGAGGGGACGTGGCGCTCCCACCAGGTCCCGATCAACAACGCTCGGGCCGACGACGCGCATCGCGGCGAACTCGAGCGCTGGCTGCGGGGCTATCGGCCCGACGAGCTGTTCGACGCCGAGGGCCGCCTCGTCTCCGAGGTTGCCGCGCTCGCGCCGGTCGGCGAACGCCGGATGAGCGCCAACCCGCATGCCAACGGCGGCCTGCTGCTGCGGGACCTCGAGCTGCCCGACTTCAGGGCGTATGCGGCCGAGGTCGCGCGCCCGGGCGACTCCACCACCGAGGCGACCCGCGTGCTCGGGCGCTACCTGCGTGACGTCATCCGTGCCAACGACCGCACCTTCCGTCTGTTCGGGCCCGATGAGACCGATTCAAACCGCCTGTCCGCCGTCTGGGAGGTCACCGATCGCGTCTGGCAGGCGGAGATCCTGCCCACCGACGAGCACCTTGCCCGCAGCGGTCGCGTGCTCGAGGTGCTGTCGGAGCACCTCTGCCAGGGCTGGCTCGAGGGCTACCTCCTGACCGGCCGCCACGGTGTCTTCAACTGCTACGAGGCCTTCATCCACATCGTCGACTCGATGTTCAACCAGCACGCGAAGTGGCTCAAGGTGACCCGGGACATCCCGTGGCGAGAGCCGATCGCGTCGCTCAATTACCTGCTCAGCTCGCACGTCTGGCGCCAGGACCACAACGGGTTCTCCCACCAGGATCCGGGCTTCATCGACCACGTGGTCAACAAGAAGGCCGACGTCATCCGGGTCTACCTGCCACCTGACGCGAACGCGCTCCTGTCGGTCATGGACCATTGCCTGCGCTCGCGCAACTCGATGAACGTCGTGGTGGCCGGCAAGCAGCCCACGATCAACTGGATGTCGATGGCCGAGGCCGAGCTTCACTGCGAGCGCGGGATCGGGATCTGGGACTGGGCCAGCAACGACGGCACCCAGGAGCCGGACGTGGTGCTCGGGTGCGCGGGCGACATCCCGACCCTGGAGACCTTGGCCGCGGTCGACATCCTGCGCCGCGAGCTGCCCGACCTGCGGGTCCGGGTCGTGAACGTGGTCGACCTGATGCGGCTCCAGGACGAGCGCGAGCACCCCCACGGCCTGTCCGACCCGGCGTTCGACGCGCTGTTCACCACCTCGCGGCCGATCATCTTCGCGTACCACGGCTACCCGTGGCTCATCCACCGGCTGACCTACCGCCGCACGAACCACCCCAACCTGCATGTCCGCGGCTACAGGGAGGAGGGCACCACCACCACGCCCTTCGACATGGTCATGCTCAACGACATGGACCGCTTCCACCTGGTCATGGACGTCATCGACCGGGTGCCGGGCCTTGCATCCCGCGCGGGCCGGGTCCGCCAGGCGATGGTTGACCGTCGCGCGCAGGCGCGCTCCTACACCCGCGCGAACGGCGAGGACGACCCCGAGATCCGCGACTGGATGTGGCCGGAGGCCAGGGCGGGCAAGGCGGACTGACGACGGCCACGTGGCAGTGCGGGCGGGCCGGCTCCAGGGGCCCGAGGGCCCGGCGCTCACGCCCTCAGCGCTCGCTCCACGGGTTCGACGTGGCCATCGCCCGGAAGCACCTTGCCTGAGGGCCGTCGCAACGCCCAGGGCGTGAACCGCGGCCCCATGACGGCCTGACTCCGGCAATCAGCCTCGCGTTGCCCGGAATCGAGCGCTGGCAGCGTGATCACCGAACCGAAGGGCCCGACAGCCTGCCAGACTCGCCGCTCATGCCCGACCCCATGCGCGACGCCTCCTATGCGAGCCTGCTGCGGCTGCCGCACATGCCCCGGATCCTGCTGGGGCTCTCGATCGGCCGCATCGCGGGCGGCATGGCCTACATCGCCGTCGTGCTGTTCACGCTGGAGCGCTACGAATCGCCGGCGCTTGCCGGGCTGGTGACCCTCGCGCTGGTCCTGCCGGGCGTTCTGGTCAGCCCGATCGCAGGCGCGCTCCTGGACCGCCACGGGCGTGTCCGCCTCGTGATCGTGGGCGCCCTGCTCAACGGACTCGCATTCGTGGGCCTGGGGGCCCTGGCGCTGGCCGACGCCCTGCCGGTCTGGCTCCTCGTCCTCGGCGTGGCCGTCTCATCGGTCACCGGGCCCCTGGCCAACGGGCTGCGCAGCCTGTTTCCCGTGCTCGTGCCGCGCCACCTCTGGGAGCGGGTCAACGCGGTGGACTCCAACGGGTACGTCCTCGCGACGCTCGTCGGGCCGCCGGTTGCCGGGGTCTTCGTGCAGGTGATCGGCGGACCCGGCACGCTGATCCTGATCGGTGCCATCGCGATCGTCGCCGGCCTGGTGATGGTCGGCATGCCGGACCCGCACACGACCACGGCCACCAGCGGCAGCCTCGCCCGCGACGCCTGGCAGGGCCTGGTCTACGTGTGGCGCCACCCGACGTTGCGCGGGCTCGCCTTCTCGATGACCGCGATCAACCTCGGCGGCGGGATGGCCGCGATCATGATCCCGCTCCTCGTCCAGGGCCGCTACGGGGCCGGCCCGTTCGAGGTGGGCCTCGTGTGGGCCGTCTCGGGCGCCGCGGGCGGGGCGGCGGCGTTCTTCTTCGGGCGGCGCGACACCCACGGCCGCGAGCGCGCCATGGTGGCCTGGTCGATCTTCCTCTCGTCGTTCGCGCTGCTGCTGCTTCTGCCCCAGGGCGGGCTCTGGCTGGTGTTCGTCTCGCTGGCCGCGTTCGGCTTCATGAACGGCCCCCTCGACATCGCCCTGTTCACGATCCGCCAACGGCGGACCGATCCCGCGTGGCTGGGGCGGGCCATCGTGGTGTCGGGGGCGCTCAACTATGTCGGCTTCCCCATCGGATCCGCGATCACGGGCTGGCTGGTGACGATCTCCTACGAAGGCGCGGTCCTGTTCGGCGTGGCTGCCTGCCTCGTCGGGTCCGTGATCGCGTGGCGGACCATCCCGGCGCGGCACCAGGAGGCCCCGGCGGCCTGACGGCGCCCGCCGGCGAGACGGTGCTCCTAGCCGCTGCTGCGAGCGGCCAGCGCCGCGACAACGCTGTCGTCGGTCACCGCCCCCGAGATCCCCAGACGAGCCGCGAACCGCGCCGCGAACGGCGGGACAAGGTGCGTCGATGCCAGCAGCGGCCAGTTCGCCTCGACGAAGACGGTGGCGGGCGGCCCGTCGAGGATCACCCCGCCGCCGCGCATGACCACGACCCGCTCGAACGTCTCGGCCACGAAGCGCAGGTCATGGCTGATCCCGATCACCGTGCGGCCCAGCCCAGCGAGGTGGCGGACGATCGACTCGACGCGATCGACGCCGCGGGCGTCCTGGCCGGTCGTCGGCTCGTCGAGGACCACGATCGGGGTCTCCATCGCCAGGATCGACGCCAGCGCCAGCAGTTTGCGGCGCGAGAACCCGAGGTCGTAGGGGTTCGTCTCGGCATCGGCCGCGAGGCCCACCAGCACCAGCGCCTCGTTGACCACGCGCTGCAGGTCGGCGCCGCGCAGCCCGAGGTTCCGCGGCCCGAACTCCACTTCCTTGCGGACCCGCGCGGCGAAGATCTGGCGGTCGGGGTTCTGGAACGCTAGGCCCACGCTCCGCGCAAGCTCCGCGACATGCCGGCGCCCCACCTCGCGGTCATCGATCAGCACGCGACCCTCGGTGGGCCGCAGCAGTCCGTTGAGTTGGCGGACCAGGGTGGACTTGCCAGACCCGTTCTGGCCGACGATCGCGACCCGCTGCCCGGGCTCCACGCTGAAGGACACGTCGCGCAGCGCCCGCGTGCCGTCGGGATAGACGAAGCCGACGCCCTCGAACGTGATCGCGCTCATGCGGCCGCCTCGGCAAAGGCCTGCTCCGGGACGCTGACGCCGGCCGCTGCCAACCTCGCCCGCAGCCGGACGGCGGATGGCGGCTCCACCCCGAGATCGTGGAGGCCGGCGTCCGCCAGCACCTCCGCGGCGGGACCTTCGCGGACGCCCCGACCGCCGCCGAGCACGAGGACCCGCGAGCAGAGCGCGGCCAGCAGGTCGGTCTTGTGTTCCACGAGCACGATGCCGGTCTGGCCCGTGTCCGCGATCCCCGCGAGGGCGTCGCCCACCAGGCGAGTGCCCTGCGGGTCGAGCTGGCTCGTGGGCTCGTCGAGGACGAGGTACCTCGGGCCCACCGCAAGCACGCTCGCGAGCGCCACCAGTTGTCCCTGGCCGCCCGACAGCCGCGCCGGATCGCGCTCCCCGAAATGTCCGATGTGGAGCGCCGCCAACGCGGCCTCGACACGTGCCACCACGTCGCCGAGCGGCAGTCCCAGGTTCCGCGGCCCGAACGCGACCTCCTCCCACACGTAGCGGCTGGTGCCGGACAGTTGGGTGGCCGGGTTCTGGAACAGCACGCCGGCCTGCTGGGCATGCTCGTGCGGCCGCTGGTCGCGAGTCTCGATCCCATCGACCGTCACGGAGCCTTCAAGTACTCCCGCGATCGTCCCCGGCGCCAGCCCGGCGGCGACGAGGCAGAGCGTGCTCTTGCCGGCGTCGCTGGGCCCCGTCACGCCGACCACCTCGCCCGGTCGCACGACGAGGTCCACGCCGTCGAGCGCGAACCGGTCAGCGCCCGCGTAGCGGTAGCGGACGCCCCGCAGGACCAGTGCCTGCTCCACGCTCACCGGACGCTCACGGGACGTTCAGCCAGCCGCCGACGGTCGCCACGGTCAACGCGACGATCAGCAACCCGAGTCCCCAGCGCGCGGCGCGCTGGGCGGCGCTGTCAGGGAAGCGACGGATCGGCGTCCGGCGGGCCGGGGCCGAGAATGCGCGGGCCTCGAGGGCCATCGTCCGTTCCTCGACGTCATTGAGAGCGCCGCCGATCATCGGGCCGGCCAGGGGGACCAGGCCGCGGGCCCGCCGCCACGGCCGGCCCTCGGTATCGAGGCCGCGCGCCCGCTGCGCCTCCACGATCTCGCCCGCCCGCTCGACCATGCGCGGCACCATCCGGATCGCCGACCCGATGACGAACTCCGCCCGCCGCCCGAGGCCGCGCCGCTCGAGGTCCGAGAGCAGGTCGTCGAGGTCGGTCGTCGCGACGAACACGCCGATGGCCAGCGCGAAGGCGATGACCCGCAGCGCCGCCTGCAGGGCGACCGTCAGCCCGGTGCCGGTCACGGTGAACGGCCCGACCGTGGCAAGTGCGTCGGTGGCGTCCGGGTAGATGAACGTGTTGATGAGCAGGATCGAGATCACCAGCGGCAACGACGCAACGACGAACGACACCAGCCTGCGGCCGACGCCGGTGATGACGACGGTCAGAAGAACGGCGCCGAAGACGGAGACCGGACCGGTCCACCCGCGGATCACGAAGGCCAATGTCGCAAGGCCGAGGGCGATGACGAGCTTGGTGGTCGGGTTCAGCCCGACGTAGAGCCCGCTCGGGACTCGGACGATGTACTCGGGCAGTCGGTCCGACCCGGACGCGGGTTTGGCCGCTGGCGCGAGCCCGGTCAGGCGGGCTCCGGGCCGACGGCGCGCTCACCCATGGGAAACCGGGCGATCAGCCGGCGCGACATGCCCGCCAGGATGATGAAGACCACGAAGCTGGTGATGGTCTTGTCGATGGGGTCGGAGAAGAAGCCCTGGCCGAGCGCCGCGTTGAACACGTCCGCGCCACCCTGGCGCAGGGCCGCGACGATGATGTCCGTGCCGGCGCCGGTGACGCCGCCGTACACGATGGCCGCGATCGGGGCTGAGCAGATCGCTGCGATGACGCCGGTGAGCGCACCGGCGACCGCGACCCACGCCGGGGCTGCGTCGCGGCGCAGGTAGGCCATCCCGACGACCCCCACGCCCAGCGCAACGGCCACGGCGATGATCGCCGCCGAGTACCAGGGCACGGTGAAGGCCGGGTCGTTGTAGGCCGGGTTGTTGATGATCGGAAGGACGAGGAGCGCGATCGCACCGAGCGCGATCACGACGGGCAGCCACAGGTTTCCGCCCTCGGCCGGCCGGCGCCGATAGACCCCGAGATAGCCCCAGACGCCCGCCAGCAAGCCGATCACGCCGGCCACCGGCGCGAACGGGCCGATCGACTGGCCGGGGATCGCCACCTGCCAGATCAGGCTTGAGAGGATGCCGGTCAGGGCGCCTGCGATCGGGCCGGCGAGGACGCCCACCAGGATCGTGCCGATCGAATCGAGGTAGATCGGGAGTTTGAGGACGTTGGCGACCGTGTACCCGAGCACGATGTTGACTGCGATCGCCACCGGCATCAGCGCGATCACCCGCGTGCCGAACTGCTGCGACAGCCATTCCATGTCCGTCTCCTCCGACCCGCGCCAACCGCAGGCGCTAGCGTGCCACGTCGGCGCGGCTCGCAGCCAGCCCTCCGACCCGCTCGATGAACCGCTCGAGAAAGCGCGCGGCGTCCAGCTCGACCGCGACGTCAACGTTCGGCGGCCTGCCCCAGGTGCGCCGCCAGTCGGTCACGGTTTCGCCGGTCGTCAAGTGGCCGCCCAATTCCACGTCCACCGTCACGGCCTCGGTCCGCACGAGCGTGGGGTCGAGGGCGGCCGCGACCGCCTGCGGGTCGTGGATGAAGGCCCCGTAGAAGCCGTCGAACCGGCTGTGGAACTCCATGTAGAACCGCAGCGCATCGGCGATGAAGCGAACGACCGGGTTCGAAGCGACCGAATGCGTTTCCATCGTGTCGCCGCCGGCCGGGCCCGGATCCGATGGCCGACTGCCGGCGCGCCGGGCCAGCCGGACCATGTGCTCGGGCGTGAACTTCCCACGCTCGGTGGCGTCGAGTCCCAGCGCCAGCGGACGCTGCGGCGCGCCCTCGAATGCATTGAACACGACCTTGGCGGCCTCCGGGTCGGACCTGATGTTCCATTCGGTCGTGGGTGCCGTGTTGCCGGGCGACCGGTACGCACCCCCCATGAACACCAGCCGGCGGAGCAGGCGCGGCAGCTCGGGTTCGCCCAGGACGGCCATCGCGAGGTTCGTCATGGGACCCAGCGCCACCAGCGTGATCTCACCCGGCCGGCGGCGGGCCTCCGCCACGATCAGGTCCATCGCGCGCCGGTCGGAGAGGGCCCGCCGGGCCGATGGCAGCACCGCGTGGCCGAGACCCCGTGGGCCGTGGGTCTCGGGTGTGGTGACGAGCGACCGCACGAGGGGCCGCTCGCGGCCCAGCGCCACCTCCACGTCCCCGCGGCCAGCCAGTTCCAGGACCGCGAGCGTGTTCGCAGCGACTTGTCGCGCGTCCACGTTGCCGGCCAGGCACGTGACCGCGACGATCTCGGCCTCGGGCGAGGCGCAGGCGTACAGCAACGCAAGGCTGTCGTCGATGCCCGTATCGACATCGAGCAGCAGGGGGACCGGATCCACGCTCATGATCCTAGGACAGCCCGATCGGGACGGGTCGCGCCCTACACTCGCGCTCGTGATCGAGCGCCGGATCCTCGCCTACCCCCAGCGGCCGCTGGCCGTCCGGCCGCCCGATCCGCGGGCGGCGGTCGTGGCTGCCCGCGTGGACGCCATGATCCGATCCCGGCGGCCCGACCTGGAAGTCGTCCACATCGGCTCATCCGCGGTGCCCGACCTGCCGGGCAAGGGTGTCGTGGACCTCGGAATCCACCCGGCCTCGCGCGCCGACGTCGCCGCGATCGAGCAGCTCCTGCTCGAGCTCGGCTTTGCGCGGATGCGCGGGCCCGCTGCCTTTCCCAACTCCCGGCCGCTCCTGATCGGCGGCCTCGAGGAGGACGGCGAGACGCTGCCGATCCACCTCCACGTCATCCCCGATCCGGGCGAGTGGGCGCGCCAGCTCACGTTCCGCGACGAGCTCCGTCGCGACCCGGACCTGCGCGCGCGGTACACGGCCCTCAAGCACCAGCTCGTCGAGGTCGCGCCGTCGAGCCTCCAGTACTCGTTGAGCAAGACCGCCTTCATCCGGGGTGTCCTCGAGGAGGCGGGTGCCGCCGAGCCCTCAGTCCCGTCCGGTGGCACGATCGGGATCCTCGGGGGCGGGCAGCTGGGGCGCATGCTCGCGCTCGCGGCTCGCCCGCTGGGCTATCGGATCGCCATCCTGGACCCCGATCCCAACTGCCCGGCGGCCGCCCTCGCCGATGAACAGATCGTGGCCGCCTATGACGACACGGCCGCAGCCGCGCGACTCGCCTCGCTCAGTGACGTTGTCACCTACGAGCTGGAGCACGTGTCGCTCGGCGCAGCCAGGGCCGTGGATGAACTGCGCCCGATCCGGCCAAGCGCCTTCGCGCTGGCGATGACCCAGGACCGGATCTCCGAACGCCGCTTCCTCGAGGGTCTCGGGATCCCGGTCGCGCCGTGGCGCGAAGTGCGCTCGCTCGCCGCCCTCGTCGCCGGGGTGGAGGCGCTTGGCACGCCGCTGCGGCTCAAGGTCGCGATCGGCGGCTACGACGGTCGCCGTCAGGTCCGGATCACGGGTGCCACGACGGCGGAGCGCAACGCTTCGGTCCAGGCCGCCTGGGCCGCGCTCGCATCGGCGGCGCTGGCCGACGGGCTGGTGCTCGAACGCGAGGTGGCCTTCCGAGACGAGGTCTCGGTCGTGGTCGTCACCGACCTCGGGGGCCGCCAGGCCGCCTTCCCGGCCGCTCGAAACGTGCACGACGAGGGCATTCTCATCGAGTCCGTGGCCCCTGCGCCCGGACCGCGGACCATCGGCACGGCGGCCACGGCGATCGCGAAGCGCATTGCCACCGCCCTCGATGCGGTGGGCGTGGTGACCGTGGAGATGTTCGCGATGCCCGACGGCTCGCTCCTGGTGAACGAGCTGGCGCCGCGAGTCCACAACAGCGGCCACCTGACGATCGAGGCCTGCCGGACCTCCCAGTTCGAGCAGCACGTGCGGGCGATCTGCGGGCTGCCATTGGGATCCATGGCGCCCACCGCAGCCGGCGCGGCCATGGTCAACCTGCTCGGCACCGGGCGCGACCGGCCGGCCCGGCTGCTCGGCCTGGAGCAGGCGATGCGCGACCCCGGCGTCTCAGTGCACGTGTACGGCAAGCGGCGGGTCTTCGAGCGTCGGAAGATGGGCCATGTGACGGTGGTGTCGGAGCGGCTGGGTGACGCGATGGATCGGGCGCGGGCTGCGGCCGCGCACCTGACCTGGGCCGATTGAGCCGGGCCACGTGAACCGAGCCGAAGCGCCCGCCCCGAAGCGGAAGCCGGTCGTCGGGGTCGTCGGCGGCAGCCGCTCGGACTTCCCCGTGCTCGAGAAGGCGATCGGCGTCCTCGACGAGCTCATCGTCCCGGCCGAGCTGCGCGTGGTTTCGGCCCATCGGACGCCGGACCTGCTGTTCCGCTACGCGGAACAGGCGGCCGGGCGCGGCATCCGGGTCATCGTGGCCGGCGCCGGCGGCGCGGCGCACCTGCCGGGCATGCTCGCATCCAAGACTCTGCTGCCCGTGATCGGCGTGCCGATCCCCACCCAGCATCTGGGCGGCCTGGATTCGCTGCTCTCCATCGTGCAGATGCCGCGGGGCATTCCCGTCGCAACCGTGGCGATCGGCAACGCGGAGAACGCAGCGCTCCTCGCGGCGGAGATCCTCGCGCTGTCGGACCCCGAGTTGGCGGCCCGACTGGCCGAGTGGCGCGCGCGACAGACCCGGCACGTCCTCGACGATCCATCGAACGCGCAGCCAGATGCCCAGACCTGAGGGGAGCCAGTGGACACGATCCGAATTCATCCCGGCCACCTGATCGATGGCACCGGCCAGCCGGCCCGCCACGACTGGGCAGTCCTCATCGAGGGCGAGACCATCGTTGCGGTCGGCCCGGACGCCGGCGTCCCCCGGCCGGCGCATGCCCGGCACATCGACGTCCCTGACGGGACCGCCCTGCCGGGGCTGATCGACGCCCACGTCCACCTCGTGCTCCCGCGCTCTCACGGCTCGATGCTCGACGAGATGCAGGCGCTCTCGGATGACGAGCTGGTCGTCCTGGGCGCGGCATCGGCGGAGCGCTTCGTGCGGGCCGGCGTGACGACGGTCTTCGATTGCGGCGCGCGTGGCGACACCGCGTTCCGGATCCGCGATGCGGTGAACAAGGGCCTGGTGCTGGGCCCGCGCACGCTCGTGAGCGGCCGGCCCGTGACCCGGACCGGGGGCCATTGCTGGTGGTGGGGCGGCGAGGCCGACGGGGTCGAGGCGGTGCGCGCGGCCGTGGTCAAGCTCCTCGACGAGGAAGGGGCCGACGGCATCAAGATGATGGCCACCGGCGGCTACATGACGACCACGACGAATCCGGCGGAGTCCGCGTATCCGCGCGAGGTCTTCGAGGCGGCAGTCGAGGAGACCCACCGACGTGGCCGCTACATCACCGCCCACGCCCACGGCGTCGAGGGGATGCGACTGGCGTCCGAGGCCGGCATCGATTGCCTGCAGCACGCCTCGATGATCGGGCCAGAGCGGAACTGGCAGTTCAACGAGGAAGTCGCGCGCGGCATGGCCTCCCGGGGCACCCGCGCTGCGATGACGATGGCCCAGGGCATCCGCGTGGCGCGAGAGAAGGGCGAGGTCGTCGACTGGCGCGGGGCAAAGCGCGGCGATCCGCTCACGGCTGCGATGTGGATGGCCGATGCGCGGGCGCTCGCCGACGCCGGCGTCGAACTGGTCGTCGGCACCGATATGACCAGCGTCGTCGACACCGACCACGGCGAGGAGACGATCCTCGAGATCGAAGCGTTCGTGGAGATCGGGTTCACGCCGCTCCAGGCGATCCGAGCTGCCACGTCCCTTGCTGCCGCGAACCTCAAGATCGATGGGATCACCGGAACGCTGGCGCCCGGGCGCTCCGCCGACATCCTGGTTGTCGGTGGCCAGCCTCATCGCGACATCCACGATCTGCGCAACGGACGTGCGGTGCTCCGGGCCGGGCGCTCCGTCCTGCCGACGCCGCTGCAGCCGCCGCCGCTTCGACTCTCGCCCGTAGACTGAGGCGGCGTGACGGATCAGCACCTCGACCAGCCCGACGAGCGGAACATCCCCGGGGCGCCGGTGCTCTACCGGCAGCCCGCCGTATTGCCGCCCAGCCTTCAGGGGCTGCCGCCGCGCTCGGTCCCCGAGACGAAGCCGACACCGCTCCAGAAGCACTACATCAACCTCTCGGTCATCGCGCTGATCTGCGGCGCCGTGGCGATCACGGCCCTCAATTTCGGTGGGCGATTCGGCGACCCACTGATCAAGCTGTGCGTCGCGGTCGCCTCGCCCATCCTCTTCGCCACCACCGCCGACGCGACGATCCGGATCTGGCGTTCGGCCTGGGCCTGGATGCCTGTCGACCGCGGCCGCGGGCTCTTCCGCCTCGCCTGGGTTGCGGTGTCGCTCACGCTGCTCGCGGTCCTGGCTCTCGCGACGGCCGTAGTCCTCGCGGCCTGAGTCGGCGGCAGGGATGGACGACGCGCTGGCGTTTCGGCGGGCCAGCGGGCGCGGGCCGGACGGGCGTTCAACGGAGATCGAGCCCGGGCGCGGCACTCCCAGCTGGCTCGCGGGCACTCTCAACTACTGCACGCGCTGCGGGGGCGGGCTCGCGCTCGAGGCGCTCCCGACGGAGGACCGCGAGCGCCTTGCGTGCTCGGCCTGCGGCTACATCGCCTACGTCAACCCGCGCCTGGTCGTGACGGCCATCCCCGTCACCGATGCCGGCGAGATCGTGCTGCTCCGGCGCGGCATCGAGCCCGGCCTCGGGTCGTGGGCTCAGCCCGGCGGGTTCCTCGAGGTCGATGAAACCGTGACCGAGGCGGCCATCCGCGAGACCCACGAGGAGACCGGGCTGCTCGTGGAGATCGGCGAGATCGTGGGCCTGTACTCGCGCTTGGAGGCGGCGATCGTGGTCATCGCCTTCGAGGCTCGCGTGGTCGGGGGCGTGGCGCGCACGAACCCCGAGGCCCTCGAAATCGTCGCGTTCCGACCGGATCAGATCCCCTGGGACGGCATCGCGTTCCGGACCAGCCTCTGGGCGATCCGCGACTGGGTCAAGCTGCGCCGCCCGGATGTGTTCGCGAGCCTCGCGCCTCCGTAGCGGACGTCGGGCCTCCTGCATGGAGTCGATGATTGCCTCGAGTGCCGGCGCGAAGCCTTTCAGGGCCGAGATGGGCGCCGCAAACGTCACCATGTCCGTGCCGGAGCCCGCGGACCGGTGACCGTGAGCCCATTGGTGCCGGCGACATCGAATGTCACCTCGGTTGCGTGCTGGGTCGGTGCGGGCTCTCCGGCCGACAACCTCAGAGCGCCGCCCGCAGCAACCGGACGTCCCGGAGCCGCCCGCCGACGCGCACGCCAGCCGGCTGCCGGGCGATCTCCCGGAAGTTGGCGGCTTCGAGCAGCGCCGCCTTCTCCGCGTCCTCGTCGGTCACCTGCGCGGTCAGCCAGCGCCAGCCCCGGGCGCGTGCGGCGTCCAGCGCCGCTCCCAGCAGCGTCCCGGCGTCCGCGGCGAAGCCCGGGTGGACGAACAGGTCCAGGCGACCCTCGACAGGGTCCCGCTCGTTGCCGGACGGCTCAAGCGGCGCTGCTCCGACCAGCGCACCCTCGGCGTTGAAGACACCGAGCCACGCTCCCGTGCGCGTCGCGAGCCAGGTGTGCTTGATCAGCGAGTTGCAGCGATTGTGTGTGACGTGGCTGGCCGAGTAGATGCCGTCCATCCACGCGATCGAGACCCACGGGTTCGGAGCGGAGTACAGCGCGACGAGCCGAACCAGGTCGCCGCGATGGATCGGCCGCACCGTCACCGCCGACGAGCGGAACCATTGGCTCTCGAAGTCAACACCGGTGGGGCGGACCCGCCGCATCAGGCCCTCGGGATACGGTTCGAATCCGAGGCTCCGGTAGATTCGCGCTGCGTCGGCGGCGCCGGTGGCAAGGAACAGCCAGCGGCCGCCGCCGGCGTCAAATCGCTCGACCAGGGCCGCGCACGCCCGGTGGGCGAAACCGCGCCGCCGCCATTTGGGATCGGTGTACACCTCGCCCAGGGTTCCGATCCGGGGCTCGTCCGCGGGGCGTCCCAGCCAGCAGGCGCTCACCGGCCGCCCGCCGGCCTCGACCCACGCGAACTCGTTGGCGGACACGTCGCCATCCATGGCCTTGATCGTGGGGGTGACGTAGATGTCGGGTTTCTCGTCGGCACCGAAGGCGCCCTCGAGCAGCCACCCGACGCGCGCCCCCGGGTCTTCGGGGATCGGCGCCGTCGCCACGCGCAACCGAGCTTCCGGCAGACCGCCGACGCCGGTCTCGATTTCGGTCACATCGCCTCGCTCCATTCGCGGATGATGCGCGAGTGATGGCCCCGCGTGCGGGTCCGCGAGCGCGCAGCCTGCCGAGACTCGCCTTCGCCGCGCTCGCGGCGCATCACGTCTGGCTCTGGCTGACGGTCGTGACCGGTGTCGTCGTCGTCGGTGCGCTCGGCTACGTCGTGCTCGGGTGGGGACTCTCCGACGCCATGTACATGACCGTCATCTCGCTCACCACCGTCGGCTACAGGGAGGTCCGCGAACTCGACGATGTGGGTCGCGCGTGGACAGCCCTCGTGGCCGTGTCCGGGGTCGGGGTCATCTTCGGGTCGATCGGAATCGTGGTCGAGTCGCTGGTCGGCGAGGTCACCAGCGGGAAACGGGAGGCACGGCGGATGGCGGCCGACATCGAGCGTCTGCGCGGGCACTTCGTGCTGTGCGGCTATGGCCGGGTCGGCTCGACCGTCGCCAACAAGCTCGTGTCGTCGGGCCAGCAGGTGGTCGTCATCGATGTCAACGAGGCGTCTCTCGTCCGGGCGCGAGCCGACGGCCACCTCGTCGTCGCGGGCGATGC
>VGPE01000009.1 GCA_016875645.1 Chloroflexota bacterium | reverse complement strand
CGCTGGGTCCGCGACCTGCCAGCGAGCCGCCGAGCAGCGCCGGGATGTCGAGTCCGGTCAGGCCCTTCACGGCGGCGCCGGCCTCGGCAACCGTGCGGGTCGTGGTCCGAACCACCTCGGATGCGCCATCGGAGGACAGCACCGTCAGCGACCCGATGTTGGCCATCGGCTCGGCGGCGGCACGCACGATCTCCGGCAGCATCGAGAGGACGGTCTGGATGATGGCGGCCTCGTTGAACTGGCGGTAGGCCTCGGCGCGCAACGCGAGGGCCTTCGCCTCCGCCTCGCCCTTGGACAGCACGATCCCGGCCTCGGCGTTGCCCTCGAGAGTGGTCTGCTTGGCCGTGGCCTCCGCGTTCACCTCGACCACGTGCGCGGACGCCTCGCCCTTGGTCACCGTGACCGCGGCCTCAGCCTGGCCGGCGAGCTTCACGCGCTCGGCGTCGGCCTGGGCCACGGCGATCCGGGCTGCCCGGTCGCCCTCGGCGCGGCGGACCTGTGCCTCGGCCTCCGCCTCGGCCGGCCGAACGGTCGAGGTGAGCAGCTCCTTCTGCTTGCGCGCCGCCTCCAGCTCCGCGAGCTCGGTCTGCTTGCGCACCACCTCCTGGGTCGCTTCGGCCTGGGCCAGTGGCCCTGCCTGCGCAGCGCGAGCGTCCGCGGCCGCGATCTGGGTCTCGGTCTCGGCCCGCCGGAGCGCAACGTCCCGGGACGCGTTGATCTTGACCTGCTCGGCTTCGGCCTCCCTGACCGCGGCCTCCTGGTCGGCGGCGGCCTTCGCCATGCGGGCGTCCCGTTCGCGGCGGGCGGTCTCCTGCTGCTGAACAGGTCAGGCACGCTCGGATCCTCCTGGGGTGACGCCGGGGGGGTTGCGGTGGTGGCGACGGTGGGGAGAGCGGCGCGACGACCAGGGTGCCTGCCACAACGGCGGTGATCGTCACCAGCGTGCCGGCCGGGATCTCGGCTGGAGCGGTGGCGGCGTACAAGGTGGGTCTGGCCCTCGGCGTTGACCAGTACGGTGCCCGCGCGACCGGCCGGGATCGCGACCGACACGGACGCCGGTCGCCCGACGAGGTCCGCCAGCGAGAAGGGCGCGCGGCCCTCGGCTCGCCTGAACGTACTGAACAGCGCGTAGACGATGCCCACGCCGACCATTCCGAACGCGCCCCCGACTGCCGCCGCCGGGCCACCGTGGACGTCGAGCAACTGGGTCGCGAACAGGCCGCCGACGCCGAACATGGCCACGAACGCGATCAGCAGCGGAGCCAGGGACGTGCCGCCGATGTCGAAGCTGATGTGGAGTGCCTCGAACACGCCGCCCAGGATGTCGTCGAACACGATCGTGATCAGGAGCAGCGCGCCGCCGACCAGCGCACAGATGATGAAGACCAGGTCTTCGACGGGTACCGTGATCATCCGGGCGAGCACCCCCCAGAGTCGGCCGGCAATGGCCGAGCAAGGATAACCGCGCGAACCCGCCCGCCCGATGCGATTGGACCCGTTCGGCCCCGCCGTGGGCTAGCATCTCTTGGCGTGACCCACTCGCAGCGCTCAACCGCGGCCGCCCGCGCTCGCTGGGAGCGCCTCCTCTCCGGCGACGCCCCGATCCTCGCCGATGGCGCCATGGGCACCATGCTCTTCGCGTCAGGGCTCCAGTTCGGCGATCCGCCGGAGGTGTGGAACCTCACCCAGCCCGACGTGATCCGCCGGATCCATCGCGGCTACCTCGAGGCCGGCGCCAGGATCCTGCTCACGAACACGTTCGGCGGCAATCGCCACCGGCTCTCGCTGACGGGTCACGAGAACCGCGTCGCCGAGTTCAACCGGACCGCGGCCATCCTCCTGCGCGCGGAAGTCGACGCGCATGGGGGCGACGCCCTCGTTGCCGGCGATATCGGGCCATCGGGGCTGATCATGGCGCCGCTCGGGACCCTGGAGCGCGACGATGCGGTGAGCGCGTTCGAGGAGCAGGCGCGCGAACTGATCGCGGGCGGCGTGGACCTGATCTGGATCGAGACGATGTCCGACCTGGCCGAGATCACCGCGGCGGTCGAGGCCGTCCGGCGCGCATCGGCCGACATCCCGATCATCGCGACCATGACGTTCGATACGCGCGGCCACACGATGATGGGCGTCAAGCCCGAGGCCGCGGTGGCGGCCCTCGCCGCGGTCGGCGTCGACGCGATGGGCGGCAACTGCGGCAACGGCCCCGACGAGATCGTCCCGGTGATCGAGCGGATGCACGCGGCGGCGCCCGGCGTCACCCTCGTCGCGAAATCCAACGTGGGCATGCCACAGCTGGTCGACACGCGGGCGGTCTACCTGGCCGATGCCGCGACCATGGCCGGCTGGGCGAGTCGCATGCAGGCGGCGGGGGCCCGCATCGTCGGGGCGTGCTGTGGCAGCACTCCCGAGCACCTGGCGGCGATGGCTGGGGTGCTGGGCGTAGCGGGCGACAGCACCGCCGGATGACCCGGGCCGCCGCAGGCCGCAGGTCGCGGGCGACTCAGCAGCCGGTCAGATCGCCCACCAGCTGGAGGCATTCCGAAGCGGCGGCGGCAGGACGGGCAGCACGAGAACCCACTTGCCCGCGAGCGTGGGGCTCGCCCAGAGGTTGCTCGCGGTCCCGGTGCGTCGCTTCACGAAATCCTGGCCCAGCATGGCGACCGTGAGCTTCGAGTTGGGCTCCGGGCTCCGGCCCCAGGTCGGGCTGATGCCCGGGTAGAGCGGATCCAGCACGAAGGCGTGCGTGACCCTGAACGAGTGGGTCGCCAGTGGGTCGGCGGTCGCTTCGAAGCCGCTCATCACCCAGGCGTGGCGGCCCCGCCACACCAGGAGCCCGACCGGCCGCTTCGTCAGGCGAATGGCCCGCGCCGCGGCGCGCATGGCGTCATCGATGGTCTCGAAGCCGGACACGACATACGGCCCGTAGCCGAGGCGGTTGAGCCCGGCGGCCCAACCGCGCACCGACGCCCCGCGGCGGTCGAGCCGGACAGGACCCAGCCGGTTGCTGTACTCGCGCGCCATGTTCTGGAGTGCGAGCTGCGTGGCCGCGGTCCGGTCGTTTCCGGCGGCCATCATGTTGATCATCATCTGCATGCTCGCGCCGACGCACTGGACGAGGTTCTTCTGGGCGACAAAGTCGCCGTTCCGGAACAGGTTGAGCCGGTAGGGGGCCGCGTCCGCGGCGGAGGGGGCGACGGCGACTGACCCGAGCGCCAGCACCATGGCCAGCGCCACGACGGGCAGCGTGAACAGCCGCCGAGCCTTGCGCATGCCGGGCAGGATACGTCCGGCTCGCGCGAATGGATCTGGACCGCCCGCGACGCGAGGAACAGGGCGGGACCGCCGAAGGCGGTCCCGCGGTGGTGCAGCCGCGGCTCGATGGACGCCATCTCAACGCCCACGGCGTCTCGCTCCGGCCACCGGCACGCACACCGTCGTTGCGGCGTACCCATCGCGACCCGGATCACGCTCTTGGCGTGACCAGGCACCGCTCGGTGGCAATTCGCCCGCGGTGGCCGTGCCGAAGCCTGCCACGGAGCGCTGAGGGCGTGATCCGGCTGGCGAACCCGGGGCCTCGGGCAACCGCCGCACGGCGGCAAGGCGCGCGCGGCGGCCAGCCTCCGGCCAACGGGCTCGCGAAGCGGAGGCGTCGCATCCGCGAGGGGCGGCGCCGTCAGGCAGAGGCGCCTTCAGCCTTCGCCTAGCTCGCCGCGAGGCCCAGCTGCCGCAGGAAGGCGGCGTTCGAGGGCTCCCGCCCGAGGAATCGCCGCAGCAATTGCTCGGCGTCTGCCGAGCCACCCGGCTCGAGGATCTCTCGGCGATAGGCGACCCCGACCGTCGGCGAGGTGATTCCCTCGGCCTCGAACCGGCTGAACATGTCGTCGCCGTAGACCTTCGACCAGAGGTAGCCGTAATAGCCGGCATCGTAGCCGCCCACCAGATGCCCGAAGCCGGCGGCGAAGAACGTGCCCTCGTGGAACGGCAGGCCGGTGACCGCAAAGGACGCGCGGTTGATCGCGTCGAGGTCGGTGGGCTCATCCTCGCCGTGGAACGCGAGATCCATCTCGCCGAAGTACGCCTGGCGCAGGGTCTTGACGGCCACGTTGAGATTGCGCGCGCCGACGAGCTTCTCGACTAGGGCAGTCGGGATCGGCTCTCCGGTCTCGTAGTGCCGGGCGAATCGGCCCAGCACACCCGGGTCCCAGGACCAGTGCTCCATGATCTGCGACGGGGCCTCAACAAAGTCCGACTCGGTCTCGGCGCCCGAGAAGCGGACGAACTCCGCCTGCGACAGGCTCATGTGCAGGATGTGGCCCCACTCGTGGAAGAGGGTCAGCACCTCGTCGTGGCGCAGGAGTGCGGGCCGGTCGCGCGTGGCAGGCGTGAAGTTGGCCACGATCGCCGAGACCGCCGGCTTGCGAGCGCCGTCCGTGGTCCGCCGGGCCACGACGAGCGAGAAGGCAGCGGCGTGGCTGAACTTGCCCTCGCGCGGGAACAGGTCCATGTAGGCGTGGGCGAGCAGAACGCCCGACCCTCGATCCCGAATCTCGAACAGCCGCACGCCCGGATGCCAGGACCGCGGGTCCGGCACGTGCCGGTAGTCGAGGCCGAAGACATCACCGGTGAGATCGAGCATGCCGTCAATCACCGGCTCGAGCGGGAAGTACTCCGACACCACGGCGGGGTCCACGCCATACTCGCGGCGCCGGATCTGGTTGTCGTAGTAGCGGACGTCCCAGGGGCGAAGGTCGTCGTCGCCAGTCTCGGCCTGCAAGGCGGCTCGCAGGCGGGCGATCTCCGCCTCCGCCGCCCGGCTGACCGCCGGAATGAGGTCGCGGTAGAAGGTACGGACGGCGTCGGGCTCGCGCGCCATGCGCACCGCCATCGCGTAGTGGGCCCAGGACGGATACCCGAGCAGGACGGCGATGCGCCGGCGGACGGCCAGCGCGTCGCCAAGGACCGGCCGATTGGCCTCCACGGCCTTGTTCCACTCGCGTCGCTCAAGTTCCTCGCGCAGGTCGCGGCGGCGGGCCTCCTCCATGAACGGCACGACCTCCGGGTAGTCGAGCGAGACCTGGAATGTGCCCGGGATCGCGCCCGGTCGCAGGCGCTCGACATAGCCGTCCGGCAGGCCGTCGAGCTCCTCGCGGGTCAGCTCCAGGTGATCGCGGTACTCGGCGATGTTGCGCTGGAACTGCACCTCGAGTTCGACAAGGCGGGCGCGCAGCGCACGCAGCGCCTCGCGATCCGCCGCGGGCAGGTCCTGGCCGGCGCGCTGGAACTCGCGGATCCAGTGCTCGAGGAGCCGGGCGCTCTCGCCGGTCAGGCCGCGACCTTCGGGCGTGGCGGCGAACGCCTTGACGGCGCGGTACAGGTCCTCGCGAAACGGCAGCTCGACGCGCCACTTGGCCAGGCGCTCCTCGGCGGCCGTTCCCGCGTCGCGGACGTCGTGCTCCGAGTGGACGTGGCCCATGAACGCCGACACGCCATAGCCGGAGCTCGTTGCCTCGAGGGCGTCGTCGAGAGCGCGCAGCGTCTCGTCGAACGTGGGCGGTGGCGCATTGGGGGCGGCACTTCGGGCGACGATTCCGTCGAGGGTGGCGTCGGCGCGGGCGATGGCCTCGGCGGCGGCGCGTGCAACCCGCTCCGCCGTGACGATCCTGTAGTCGAAGGTGGTCTCGGATTCGGCCATCTGGACGCCGCGTCCTCCGTGCTGCTCGCGGCAGCCTACCGGAGGCGGCCGCGCGTCACGCAGGCTCTGGCGGCTCCGCGGCTCGCAGCGCGACGTCCGGCCGGACGCCGTCCTCCGGCTCGGCCCGGAAGAACGGACGGGGCCGCCAGTCGAAGAGCCAGGGCAGGACGACCGTCGGCACCTGGGCGATCCTGGCGTTGCGGCGGAAGACCGTGTCGTTGTAGAGCTCGCGGCGATCGGCGATGACGCCTTCGAGGCGCTCGATCTCGTTCTGGAGATCCAGCACGTTCGCCTGGGACTTGAGGTCGGGGTACCGCTCCACGACGGCGAAGAGTTGGCGCACGGCGCCGGTGGTCGCCTCCGAGGTCGTGGCCTGGCGCGCGACCGGCTCATCGGCCCGGTAGGCGCCGCGCAGGCGCGTCACACGTTCGAGCACGTCCTGCTCGAAGGCGAGCACGTCGCGGACGGCGGCCACCAGGTTGGGCAGCTGGTCGTGGCGCTGGCGCAGGACCACGTCGATGTTGGCCCACGCGCGATCGATGCGCTCGCGCAGCGCGATGACCGCGTTGTACGTGCTGACCGCAAGGAACAGGAGCAGGAAGACGAGCACGGAGACGGCGAACGCCGCCGTGAGTTCGAACGCCATCAGATGAGCAGGCCTCCGGTGAGGGTGAGGGCGAGGACGATCGACGACCCGATGGCGAGGACCGCGCCCAGAATTCCGAGGAGGAACCGCGACTGATGATGAGCGGCAGCCGCCCCGGCCGTCCCTTCGGAGATCAGGAGGGGGATGTCGGCGCGCGCGGCCACGATGAGGTCCTCGGGCGCGATCGCGAACGTGCGCTCAATGCGTGCGGCGACCGCCGGCTCCGCGAGCAGTGGCGCCTGCGCCTCCGGGTCCAGGTCCGGGGCCCTGACCAGGAGGCCGATCCCGAAGCCCGGGATGGCGGCGTTGCCCCAGGCCGTCTCGGCATCGGGCGCCAGGAGCCCTGCGGCGCGGGCCTCCGCGAGGTCGGCTGCGATCGCCTCGTCGCCGCCGGCGCCATCGGTCAGGAGGCCCGACGACTCAGCGCTGTCGGCACCGGCCGGATCGGGCAACTGGTCGAACGGCTCGACGAAGCCGACCAGCGTGATCACGTCGCTGGGTTCGATGCGCGCCTCGCGATACCGCCGCGGCCCGCTTCCACGGCGGACGCGTTCCAACGGACTGCCGTCGTCGGCACGTGGGTCGGTGACGGTCAGGAGGCGCCGGATCTGCTCGTCCCGATCGAGTTCGGCGGCGTCGATCGCGGGGCCGCTGCGCATTGCCAGGCCCGGCGGCTCGTCGCCGGCAAGCCCGGTGCTGCCAGTGAATCGGTCGCCGACCGCCCAGTGCCCGCCGCGGGGGAAGACCCGGACCGAGCCGGTCTCATCGCGCAGCCGGAAGCCGACGGCGCGCTCCTCGCTGAAGATGGTCCGCTCGTCGTCGCCCCGGCGCTCGCGGACCGAAGCCCGATACCAGATGCAGGGCCGGCTCTGGAGCGGTGAGGTGAGCAGCAGCTCGGCAGGCTCGACGATCCCGGTCAGCCGGACCTCGCCGACCGCGAGCGAGGCCACGCGCGAACCGGCGGTATCGGCGATGCGGTCGGCGTTGCGCATGGCGCCGAGGCCGCGCCACAGCAGGCCAAGGCCGCCGATGATGCCGGCAACCGAGGCCACGGCCAGTTGCGGGACGAACGACGTCGCCACGCCGGCATGATCAGTGGTCATCGCGGCCGCTCACCATGGCCCGGTCGTCCTGCCCCGTCGGAAGGTCTCAGGATCGGTTCGTCGACCGGCGCAGCGAGCCCAGGAGGAGCGCGATCCCGGTCCCGATGAGCAGGAACGGCCACAAAGCCTCCCAGTCGATGCCGGGGACATAGGTGCGCGCCAGGAAGAAGGCCCCGATCAGGACGAGGATCAACCCGAAGATGAGCGGCACTCCGCGGTCACGCGACTCCTCGCCCGGCGTCTGCCAGGCCGAGCCCCGGTGCTCGAGCGGAGGCTGCCAGCCGCCCGGCGACGACCCGGCACCGGCTCCCGCCAACGTCCCGGCCGGCGGAACGCGCCGCGTCGCCTCATCGCTCGTGACAACCCCCGGCTCGCCGACCGCACCCGTCCCGCCCGTCCCGCCGAGGGCGGGCGGGCTGTCGGTATCGCTCGAGGGTGATGGGATCCCGGTTTCACCCGTGGAGCCCATGGAGCCGTGGTCAGTCCAGGGATCAGGCCAGGGCCGCTCCCACGCCTGCCAGCGGTCTTCCGCGATCGGCATCTCGGGCACGACGATTGCCATGACGAAGTACAGCAGGATGATGAACCCGCCCGTGAGCGGGACGAGGATCACCCACAGGATCCGCACGAGCGACGGGTCCACGTTGAGCATTGCCGCGAGGCCGCCGGCGACGCCGGCGATCACCCGGTCGTCGCGCGACCGGAACAGCCGCTGGTTCATCGGCAACCGTCCTCCGGGTTGAGCGTCAGCGACGCCGCGTTGGCGTTGCTCGTGAGGTCGATGCGGCTCGCGGCGCCCGAGAAGTTGGCGGTCTCCCACGTGGAGCCGGATCTGCTGAGGCCACGCTGGTCGAAGTTGTTCGACCCGGTGATGTTGGCGTTGGTCGAGATCCGGAGGCCGACACCCTCCGGGACGCAGAAGGCGATGGAACCGGCATTGACTTCGAGACTGCCCGAGAAGCCCGAGGCGGGGAAGGTCATGCGTGCGGAGCCCGCGTTCACATGGACGTCGAGGCGCGACAGCGTGAAGTCGGTCAGGTCGAGGCGCAGCGAGCCGGCGTTGAGGTTCATCTCCGTGCGCCCCAGCCGGGCGCCGGTCAGCGCGAACCGGGCGTCGGCTGCGTTGAGCTCGGCCTCGATGTCGATCGTGGGGTCGGTGGGCAGCGTGACCGTCCAGCTGTCGCGATGCGACGGCCCGAAGAAGAAGACCCCGCCCTGGTTCTTCGACTCGATCGTGAGTCGATCGCTGCCGCTCGAGATGCGCGGCAACTCGCCGTCCGTGCTGGATCCGCTCAGTGTCCAGCCACTGCCCGCCGCGGTGCCGACGTTGACGTCGCCGCAGTTGAGATCCACGCGGACGCGAGCGGAGCCGCCCAGGCTGCCCTGCTGGGACGCGAATGCGCGGGTCTCGCCGCTGCCGCAGGAGCGGCCGATCTCAGAGAGTTCGGCCCCGACCGCGATCACCCCACCGAGCATGGCACCGAAGGTGACCGCGACGATCACCCCGCCCAGGAACTCGAGCGTGGTCCGACGGAGGAGCAGGCCGACGCCGGCGGCAACGATCAGCAGTGGCCAGAGCTGCCAGGCCCGGACGGCGATGTCCCGACCGAGAAGGCCCTGCTGCACGGCCAGCGGTACGGCCCCCGTCACGATGAAGAACAGGCCCCAGTTGAGAAACCGACTGTCGAGGCGCATGTCGGATCTCCCTCACTCCGGGCGCATAAGGCACGAGCGCGATCTGGCACGGCGCCCGAGCGGTGCGCCCCAATCATCCTCGTCAGCCTGCTTGCGCACACCGGCCGAATGTCACGCAGTTTGGTCGAGGCGTGAACCGGGCCCAAGGCCGGGCATCTGTCGTGCGATCGGAGGGTGGAAGCATGCTGACGTGCTAGCCTCCGGCGGTTGACTGCTCGCCAGGGGTGCCCTGAGCGGCAGCCCACGCCCGGAGGCCGATGTCTGTCTGCGAAGCCGTCATCTTCGACCTCGACGGCGTCCTGGTCGACAGCGAGATCTGGTGGGACGAGGTGCGCCAGGCCTTCGCCCGTGATCACGGCCGGCCGTGGACACTCGAAGATCGAGCGTCGGTCATGGGCGCCAACTCCCGGCAGTGGTCGGCGACCATGGCGGAGCGGCTGCACCTCGCGCTGGCGCCCGTCGAGATCAAGCGGACGATCGTCGAGAGGATGGTCGAGCGCTGGCGGAACGCCCCGTTGATCCCGACGATCCGGCATGCCGATGAGGTGGTCCGCCGCCTGGCGAAGCGCTGGCCACTGGGTCTGGCCTCGTCCGCGCACCGTGACGTGATCGAGGCGGCTCTCGCGGCGACGGAGCTGGAGGGCGCCTTCCGCACCGTGGTCTCGTCCGACGAGGTCGCGCGCGGCAAGCCTGCGCCTGACGTCTACCTCGAGGCCGCGCGGCGCCTGGCGGTGGATCCGGCGCGCTGCGTCGTCGTCGAGGATTCGCTCAATGGCGTCCTGGCCGGAAAGGCCGCCGGAATGACGGTCGTCCTCGTTCCCAATGCGAGCATCCCGCCTGCGCCCGGTGCGAGCGAGGCGGCGGACGTCGTGCTCGAGTCGATCGACCAGCTGGATCCCGAGGCCCTCGCGTCCCGTGCGGGGGCGCCCGGATGAAGGGCCGGCCTTCGGAGCCGCGACGCGATCGCCCGAGCGAGGCTCGAACGCCGACCGGGTATCCGCCGTATCGGGGCGAGCGCTTCCGGCGCCTGCTGACGCTGCTGGTCACGAAGGTCGGGGCCGGACTCTTCGTCCGGCTGCGACTCGTCGGCCGGGAACACCTCCCGCCGGCGCCCTACGTCATCTGCTTCAACCACCTCAATTGGGCGGACCCGATCGTGCTGCACGGTGCGATGCCGGTGCGGCCTCGCATCTGGTTCTTCGGGCCCAAGGAAGACGACATGATGGTGGGTGGCCGAAACCGCCTGATGCGCTGGTCCGCCACGCCGGTGCCGTACCGGCCCGGCAACCGGGATCTCGTTGACGCCACCCGCCGGGCCCGGATGCTGCTCGACGGGGGCGGGGTGCTCGCGGTTGCCGGCGAGGGCCGCATCCATGTCGGTGAGCGGATCGTGCCGCCGCTGGAGCCCGGCGCTGCCTTCTTTGCGCTTCGGGCGGGCGTCCCGGTGGTGCCGGTCGCCATCAACGGCACCGGCTGGCTGGGGTTCGGGCGGACGGTCCGTATCAAGGTCGGCACGCCGATCCCCATCGAAGGCTATGACCGCAGGAGCGGAGTAGGCGAGTTGACTGACGAGATCAGGCGGCGGCTCCAGGAGCTCGTCACGGACTTCCCGGAGCGCCGCCCGCCCGGCCGCTTCGGGCGCTGGCTGACCGACGCCTTCAATGAGTGGCCGGAGGGAGGGCGACCGGAGTTTCCAGCCGCGTCGACTCAGCCAGACGAAACAGAACAGATGTGCTGATCCGGCCTCGGTCGCGGCGCTTCCCTCGTGGCATACTCGCCACCGTTCAGCCACCGTGGAGGACCAGTGGGAGCGACCGGCCTCGCCGCCAATCCGAACGAGTACCGCGAGCGCCTGCAGGAGCAGAGCGACGAGCAGATCGACGCGTGGGCCGCGGAACTGATGCGCGACGTGGTCATCCGGCGCGGCATCGTGAAGGTCGTCAGGGATTTCAAGCACGCGGCGCGCGTCGACGACCTCGGATTCGAGCGCGTCTTTGCGGCCGGCGGCGGCCCGCCCGCGGTGGTGGGGCGGGATGCCGATGGGAACCTGCTCGTGCCCGCGATCACGCTGTGGGCGCTGGTGCCCGGGATTCGTCGGGAGACGCCTGATGGCAGGGATCGGCTGATCGCGTACCTGGTCGAGAACTTCGAGGACCTCGTCTACGTCTGACGCGCGAGCCGCGTCAACCGGGCGATCGGACGAGACGCCCCCGGATCGGCTGGACCGAGCCCTCGCCCTCGTCCGTCTCGTCCATCCCTTCCCGTCGGCGCTCAACGGCCTCGTGACCATCGCCGTCGCGTTCCTGGCAGGCGCCGGAACGCCGCGCGCCGTGACCCTCGGGCTGGCCATGTTCGCCCTGCAGGCGTCGATCGGCACCGTCAACGACCTCGCCGACCGTGCCGCCGACGCGTCCGCGAAACCGCGCAAGCCCCTGGTCGAAGGGCTGGTCACTGTGGAGGTCGCGCGAGCGGTGGCCGTCACCGGGCTCCTGGTCGGACTCGGGTTGTCGGCGGCGAACGGTCCGGCGGCCGCGGCTGTCGCGGTCCTCGGAAGCGGGATCGGCTATTTCTACGACCTGCGGCTCAAGGGGACCGCCTGGGCATGGCTGCCGTTGGCGCTCGGCGTCCCGCTGCTGCCGGTCTACGGCTGGGTCGGGGCCGGCGCGCCTCCGCCGTCGTGGTTCGCCGTCCTGCTGCCCGCCGCCGTGGCGGCAGGCGTGGCGCTGGCGCTCGGCAATCAACTGGCGGACCTCGCCGACGATGCCCTCGCTGGCCTCGATTCCACCGTGCGCCGATTGGGGCCGCGCAGGGCGTGGCTCGTCATGGCCGGATTGCAGGCAGGCGTCGCCGCGGCTGCGGCCGGCTCACTGGCGGCGTTCGACGGCCGCGGGCCGGGCCTGGCGGTCGCGGCGTCGGGCATCGGCGTGATTGCACTGGGGGTTGTGGGCGCTCGCCGCGGGGTGGCCGCCCTGCGCCGGTTCACGTGGGAGATTCAGGCAGCCGGCGTCGGGATCCTGGCGGCAGGATGGCTCGCCGCTCTGGCGGAGGACGCTTCTCGCGCCGGGTGATGCTGCGTCGACGTGGCAGCCGCCGGGAGGGCGGGATGCGGCGCGGTCGCGTCAGCCGCGGCGGACGAGCGCGATCGTGTTCTCCAGCTTCAGTTTGGCGATCGTCAGGTACTTGGCCAGGTTCTGGCGGTCGACCTCGCCGATGACGCGCATGACGTCGGGCTGCGAGAGGACCTCCACAAGGCCCTCGACGGCGTCGGCCAGCTGCTGTTTGGCGGCGACCAGCGAGTCGTCCCGGAGCGGGCCCGCTGACGCATGGCCGTCGTACCCGGCTTCCCGTTCCTCCCGTTCCTCGGCCGCGACGATCTCGGGCGCACCCTCAGCGGCCGCCCCACGTCGAGCGCCGGCCGGCCGACCCTCGATCTTCTCGCGAAGACGGACCAGCGAGAGTTCGCCACGGGCCACCTGGGACGCGAGCCGGCGGCGCTTGCGCGGGTCCTCGACCTTGAGCAGCTCGTAGGCGTGCGAGAGGGTGTCTTTGCGCAGAGACACCACCTCTCGGATCTCTGCGGGGGCATTCGCGAGGCGGAGCCGGTTCTCGACGTAGCCCTTGTCCTTGCCGAGCTTCTCGGCCAGCCTGCGGATGCTGTAGCCGTGCTCCCGGATCATCCGGTCGTACATCGCGGCTTCATCGAGCGGGGAGAGGTCCTCGCGCTGGAGGTTCTCGATGATCGCGATCTCGAGGGCGGTGTCGTCGTCGATGTCCTCGACCATGGCGGGGATTGCGGGCAGGGCCGCCTGACGCGACGCGCGCCAGCGTCGTTCGCCGGCGATCAGCTGGTAGCGCTGCGGGCCGAGCGGCCGGACGAGGATCGGCTGCAGGACGCCGTGCTCGCGAACTGACGCCGTCAGCTCATCCATCGACGCCTGGTCGAAGGCGAGGCGCGGCTGCTCGGGGTTCGGCTCGATCTGGTCGAGCGGGATCGTCCGGATCGTCGCGTGGCGTCGTACGTCGGGGGAGAGGAGGCTGACGATCGCCGGCGAGAGCTCGTGCTCCTCGGCGAGCCTTCGCGCGGCGGCTGCGCGGAAATCAGGCCTGGCCAAGTTCGATCACCTCCCGGGCAAGCTCGCGGTACGTGCGCGCGGCATCCGAGGTCCCGGCGTAGGCCGTGATCGGGCGCCCCGCCAGCGGTGCTTCACCGAGCTTCACGGTGTTGCGGATGATGCTGTTGAACACGTGGTGGTCGCCGACCACCCGGATCTCGTCGAGCATGTCGCGGGCGAGGAGCGTGCGACTGTCGTAGAACGTCGGAAGGAGTCCCAGGATCCGCAGGTTCTTGTTGAGCCGATGCCGGATCGTCTGGATGACCTTGACCAGGTTCTGGAGGCCCTTCATCGCGTAGTACTGCGTCTGCACCGGGATGATCACGCTGTTCGCCGCGACCAGGCCGTTGACGGTGAGGAGCCCGAGGTTCGGCGGACAGTCGATCAGGACGAAGTCATAGCGGCCCTCAAGGCGCCCGTCGAGCGCTTCGCGAAGAATCTGCTCGCGACCGAACACATTGAAGAGTTCGCCTTCGGTCATCGCGAGGTCGATGGTGGCCGGGGCCACGTCGATGCCGGGCGTCTGCGTCGGCAGCACGATCTCGTCGAAGGTTGCGCGGCCCTCGGACAGGACGTCCGCCATGGAGCGATCGACCGTGTTGAGGTTGACGCCCAGACCCGCGGTGAGGTTGGCCTGCGGGTCCATGTCGATGCAGAGGACGCGGTAATTCTCCTCGGCCAGCGCCCCGGCCAGGTTGATCGTCGTCGTCGTCTTTCCGACCCCGCCCTTCTGGTTCGCGATCGCGATCACGGTTGTCACGTTGGCGTCACCTCGCGAGCGCAGACCTGACTGGATTCGAGACCGGTGAACCGACCGGTATCGTACGACGCGGCCGGGAACGCAGACAGCGGGTTTTCCACAAGCAACGGGAGTTGTTCACCGAATCTGTGGAAAGGTCCGGTGGTCCGGGCGGGCCCGGATCAGCCGATATCATGGTGCCACGGACGCCGCCGTCGCCCGAGTGCCCTGCCCACGGCGCGTGCCCGGATCCTGGAGGGGACGTCGTGCCGACCAATGAAAAACGCACCGCGCGGCTGCTCGATCTCCGCGCGGAAGCGATGCTCGGCGGCGGCCTGAATCGCATCGAGCAGCAGCACGCGCGCGGGAAGCTCACGGCACGCGAGCGGCTCGAGCTGCTGCTTGACCCAGGTTCATTCGTCGAGCTCGATGCGTTCGTCATGTCGCGCTCCACGGCGTTCGGCCTGGAGGGTGTCCTCGGCGACGGCGTCGTGACCGGCCACGGCACCATCGACGGCCGCCTGGTCTTCGTCTTCAGCCAGGACTTCACCGTCTATGGCGGGTCGCTCGCCGAAGCCTATGCCGAGAAGATCTGCAAGGTGATGGATCTCGCTCTCAAGGTCGGCGCTCCGATCATCGGGCTCAACGACTCGGGTGGCGCCCGAATCCAGGAGGGCGTCGTTTCGCTGGGCGGCTACGCGGACATCTTCCTTCGCAACACCCTTGCGTCGGGCGTCGTGCCGCAGCTGTCGGTCGTCATGGGACCCTGCGCCGGCGGTGCCGTGTACTCGCCCGCGATCACCGACGTGATCGTGATGGTCGAGGGCACCAGCTACATGTTCGTCACCGGGCCCAACGTGGTGAAGGCCGTGACCCACGAGGACACCGACGCCGAGCGACTCGGCGGCGCGACCACGCACACCACCATCAGCGGCGTGGCGCACCTGGCGGCGCGCGACGAAGCCGAAGCGCTGGACCTCGCGCGACGGATCCTCTCCTTCCTGCCACAGAACAACCTCAGTACCCCCCCGCGGCAGCAAGCCACGGATTCGCGGGACCGGGCTGCGCCGGCCCTCGACACCATCGTCCCCGACGATCCGGCACGGCCCTATGCCATGCACCGCGTCATCGAGGCGATCGTCGATCACGGCGAGTTCCTCGAACTTCAGCCGGGCTGGGCGCAGAACATCCTCATCGGCTTCGCGCGACTGGACGGTCGCAGCGTCGGAGTGGTGGCACAGCAGCCGTCCGTGCTGGCCGGTGCTCTCGACATCGACGCTTCGGCCAAGGCCGCGCGCTTCGTCCGGATGTGCGATTGCTTCAACGTTCCGATCGTGACCTTCGTCGACGTGCCCGGGTTCCTGCCCGGCGTCGGCCAGGAGCACGGCGGCATCATCCGTCACGGTGCGAAGCTGCTCTATGCCTATTGCGAGGCGACGGTCCCCAAGCTGACGGTGATCACCCGCAAGGCCTACGGCGGCGCGTATGACGTCATGAGCAGCAAGCACGTCCGCGGCGACATGAACCTGGCGTGGCCCACTGCGGAGATCGCGGTGATGGGCGTGGAGGGTGCGGTGAACATCATCTTCCGCGATCGGATCGCGGCCGCTGACGATCCGGCCGCCGAGCGGACCCGCCTCGTTGCGGAGTACGAGGCCCAGTTCGCGAATCCGTACGCTGCCGCCGCCCGCGGCTACGTGGATGCCGTCATCCTTCCCTCGGAGACGCGGCCGCGACTGATTGCCGCGCTCGACATGCTGGCGGACAAGCGCGACAGCAACCCGCCACGTAAGCACGGCAACATTCCTCTCTGACGCGCCGACCCGACCGCGTCTTTGCGTAAAGACAGGACGACCCTGCTCGTGGCATCGCCCGCAGCCAAGCCTCCGTTCCGACGTGTGCTCATCGCCAACCGGGGTGAGATCGCGCTCCGCGTGATCCGCGCCTGTCGGGAGATGGGCATGAGCCCGGTCAGCGTCTACTCCGAGGCCGACGCGGAGGCCCAGCACGTCCGTGCAGCGGACGACGCAGTCCTGCTGGGTCCGGCGTCACCCGCCGAGTCCTACCTGCGGATCGATCGCGTGCTGGCAGCAGCCAGGCAGATGTGCGCGGACGCGGTCCACCCAGGCTACGGGTTCCTGGCCGAGCGGGCGGAGTTCGCGCGCGCGGTTGAAGACGCCGGGATCACGTTCATCGGGCCGTCGTCGCGCGCCATCTCAGCGCTCGGAGACAAGCTGGCGGCCCGGCGGGTGGCGCGAGAAGTCGGTGTGCCCGTGGTCCCGGGCACCTTCGACCCGGCCCCGGTGTACCGGCCCGACGACGTCGCGGACATCGTCGAGCAGGCACGTGCGATCGGCCTGCCACTCCTGGTGAAGGCGTCTGCCGGTGGTGGTGGCCGAGGGATGCGGCGCGTGGAACGCCTTGAGGAGCTGCCCGCCGCGCTGATCTCCGGCTCGCGCGAGGCGGCCGCCGCGTTTGGCGACGGAGCGGTCTACCTTGAGCGCGAAGTGCGGCCCGCGCGCCACGTGGAGGTCCAGCTCCTGGGAGACAACGCGGGCCACGTCGTGGCGGTGGGGGAGCGCGACTGCTCGATCCAGCGCCGCCACCAGAAGCTGATCGAGGAGGCGCCGGCCCCCGGCGTCACGGTGGAGCAGCGGCGCGTGGTTCACGGCCTCGCGGTCCGGGCGGCCACGGTGGCCGGGCTGACCAACGCGGCCACAGCCGAGTTCCTGCTCGATCCGGAGGGCAGATTCTGGTTCCTCGAGGTCAACGCCCGGCTCCAGGTCGAGCACGGTGTCACCGAGCTCGTCTCCGGTCTCGACCTCGTCAGGGAGCAGTTCCTGATCGCGGCGGGCCACCCGCTGTCGGACGAAGTGCTGGCCGCGGCCGCGGTCGCGGCAGAGCCCGTCCGCCACGCCATCGAGGTCCGCCTGCTCGCCGAGGACCCGGCCCGTGGGTTCACCCCGACACCTGGGCGGATCGGGTCCTGGACCATGCCGGCCGGACCCGGCGTCCGGGTGGATGCAGCGATCGATGCGGGGGAGCGCATCCCGCCCGAGTACGACCCGATGATCGCAAAGCTCATGGTCTGGGCGGCGGACCGGCCGCGCGCGGTCCGGCGGCTCCAGCGGGCTCTCGACGAGGTCGAGGTGACCGGCATCCAGACCACCTTGCCGTTCGCCCGCCTCCTCGCGCGCAGCCCGGCGTTCGAAGCCATCGATCTGTCGACCGGCTGGGTGGCGGAGCACTGGGATCCCCGCGGTGACCGGGACCGGGCACGCGACATCGCCCTGCGAGCGGCCGCGGTCCTGCACGAGGGTCATGCACCCGCCGGGCGCCCGGCCGCGGACGCCGCCCCGGACGGACCCGGCGCGCGGGCGAACGAGCCAGGTCGGGAGCGGGGCAGCGAGCCTTCGGCCTGGGCGGCAGCGGGGCGCCGGAGCGGAGTCGACCGATGGCCGAGATGAGCGCGACGGACGCGGCTGACCTTGTTGCGCCCGACGATCCGTCCCTGCGGGTCGAGCTGGATCCGGCGACCGTCCTGGAGGGCGACACGCCGCTGGTGCTTCGTCCCGATGATCCATGGGGCGCAGCACTCCGTCGATCCGACGCAACCCATGCCCTCGTCGGCCAGCCCGGGAACGAGCCCGCGCAGGTCATCCTGGGCCCCGTCAGCGTCGGGCGGGACGGCCTGGCGCACCGCGAGATCGTCGTGGATGGCTGGCGCTTCGTCGTCGCGATCGGGTCGGAGCGCCTTGCGCGACTCCGCGAACGCGCCGGCAGCGGTCGCGGGGAGGGTGTCCTCGGGGGCAGAATCGAGCTTCGAGCCGTGATCCCGGGACGCCTCGTGGCCGTTTCCGTCGCGGTCGGCGACGACGTGGCGGCCGGGCAGCAGGTCCTTGTCATCGAGGCCATGAAGATGCAGAACGAGGTCCGCGCACCGCACGCCGGGGTCGTGGAGCGGATCGACGTGGCGCCCGGCCAGACCGTGGAACTCGGCATGGTCCTGCTGGTGATCGCGTGAGCGACGCCGCCGACGCCCGTCGCGCTCCGCACCGTGACGGCGACCGTGATCCGGGCCGCGTCCGCTGGCGCGCGACCACCCGCGCTGCCGCCCTGCGCGGATCCGGGGAGCGCCGCGAGCGGTTCGAAACGACCTCCGGCATCGAGATCGGCGACCTCTACACCCCGGCCGACACGGCGGAGCTGGACGAAGAGCGGGACCTCGGGCGGCCGGGCGAGTTCCCGTTCACCCGCGGCGTCCAGGCCACCATGTACCGCAGCCGCCTCTGGACGATGCGCCAGTACGCGGGCTTCGCCACCGCCGCCGAGACCAATCGCCGGTTCCGCTACCTGCTCGACCAGGGCCAGACGGGTCTCTCGGTGGCCTTCGACCTGCCGACCCAGATGGGCTACGACTCCGACGCCGCCCAGGCCCAGGGCGAGGTGGGCCGGGTCGGCGTCCCGATCAGCTCCATCGACGACATGGAGACCCTGCTGGCCGACCTGCCCCTCGAGCGGGTCAGCACGTCGATGACGATCAATGCGACGGCCGCCATCCTGCTGGCGCTGTACGTGGCCGTGGCCGACCGGCGGGGGATCGCCCGGGCCGATCTGAGCGGCACGACCCAGAACGACATCCTCAAGGAGTACATCGCGCGTGGCACCTGGATCTTCCCGCCGCGACCCTCGATGCGCCTCGTCACGGACATCTTCGAGTTCTCTGCGGCGGAACTGCCGCGCTGGAACACGATCAGCATCAGCGGGTACCACATGCGCGAAGCGGGTGCGACGGCGGCCCAGGAACTGGCCTTCACCCTGGCTGACGGGATCGCCTACGTCGAGGCGGCAGTGGCTCGTGGCCTGCACGTCGACGAGTTCGCCGGGCGGCTGTCGTTCTTTTTCGGAGCCTGGAGCGAGCTCTTCGAAGAGGTCGCCAAGTTCCGGGCGGCCCGCCGCATGTGGGCACGGATCATCCGCGACCGTTTCGGGTCATCGAACATGCGTTCGATGACGTGTCGCTTCCATGTCCAGACGGCGGGGTCGTCGCTGACCGCCCAGTCGATCGACAACAACGTCGTCCGCACCACCGTTCAGGCTCTGGCGGCGGTCCTCGGTGGCGCCCAGAGCCTGCACACGAACGCCCGGGACGAGGCACTCGCCCTGCCCACCGCGGAGTCAGCGCGGCTCGCACTGCGCACGCAGCAGATCCTCGCCCACGAATCCCGCGTCACCGACACCCCGGACCCCCTCGGCGGTTCGTGGTTCGTCGAAACGCTGACCAACCAGGTCGAGGCCGCCGCGAACGAGCTTCTGGCCGAGATCGACGCCCTCGGCGGTCCACTCGCCGCGATCGAGGCCGGCTTCCAGCAGCGCCAGATCCAGGAGTCGGCCTACCGCGCGCAGCGCGCGATCGAGGACGGCTCCGCGGTCGTGGTCGGGCTCAACCGCTACCTTGACGATGAGCCGGCCAGCCGGCCGCCGCTTCAGCGCATCGACGCCATGTCCGAGGCAGGCCAGGTCGCGGGCGTTCGGCGGATCCGCGCCGAGCGCGACCCCGAGCGCTGGCGGCGGGCGATGGAGGATCTCGACGCGGCCGCTCGACGCGAGACGAACCTCATGCCGTTCCTGATCGCGGCCGTCGCCGCGGGCGCCACGCTGGGCGAGATCAGCGACGTTCTTCGACACGCATGGGGCGAGCATCGGGAGTTGCTGACGATCTGATGGGTTCCATGACCAAGCGGCCCTCGGCGCTCGGCGCCGAGATCGGCCCGATCCGCCGCATCCATCACGTGGGGATCATCGTCGCCGATCTCGACGCCGCCCTCGCCTGCTACCGCGATCGGCTCGGGCTGCCGTTCGAGGCGATTCTTGACCACCCGACCGACGGGGTCCGGCTCGCCTTCCTCGGCGCCGGGGACTCCAAGGTGGAACTGCTCCAGCCGACCGAGGCGGGAACCGGCGTGGCGCGCTTCCTCGCCAAGCGCGGCGAAGGGCTCCACCACATCTGCCTCGAAGTGGACGACATCGCGCACGCCCTGGAGCGAGCCGCTGCCGCGGGACTCGACCTGATCGACGCGGCGCCGCGCCGTGGCGCGGAAGGGCCGGTCGCCTTCATCCACCCGCGGGGCACGAACGGTGCGCTGGTGGAGCTGATCGAGGCGCCGGGGGGGCCGGCGTGGGTCGCGCTGGGTTACCGGATCAGCTGACTCATCCTCGCATCGCCTCGGTCAGGAAGTCGATGAAGTCCAATTCGCCGGGGGAGTGGCCGGCCCCGGTGAGGATCACAGCCGCCTCGCTGCGGTGCTGCGTGCCGTGGTTCACGACGTGGACCATCGGCTGCCACAGCGGCAGGCCGTCCCAGATCCCGTCCGGCGCGCCCTCATCGAGCGAGGCCAGGTAGGCGTCCAGGGCGTCCCACTCCGCCACCCATTGCCCGCGGAGTTCGGCCACGCTCGGCAGCGGTTCGTCCTCGGGCCGCGGCCGCTCGCCCGTGCCATGCCAGGCGTTGCGCCAGCGGGCATGTGCGCCAAGGGCATGGACCAGGATTCCGCCAAGGCTGCGGTCGCCCACTGCGGACGGCTGGGCCCAGGCCTCTGGACTCATGTCCTCGGCGGTGTTGAGGACCCGCGCGGTCGCCCAGCGGTCATAGCTGAACAGCAGGCGGACATCGGAGCGGCGCACGGCTGGGGGTCGCGGCGCGCTCAGGCGACGCCGGCCTGCCGCAGCAGTGCCGGGATCTCGGTGGGGGAGCCTGCGACGCGGAACCCGGCCGCCTCGAGCGCGTCCACCTTGGACTGGGCCGTCCCGCGACCGCCGGAGATGATGGCTCCGGCGTGGCCCATGCGGCGTCCCTCGGGCGCCGTGCGCCCGGCGATGAACGCGACCTTCGGCCGGTCGGGAAGGTGCTGGCCGGCCCAGGCGGCGGCCTCCTCCTCGGCCGAGCCGCCGATCTCGCCGATCAGCACCAGCGCTTCGGTCTCGTCGTCCGCGGCGAAGAGCTGGAGCACGTCCAGGAACGTGGTCCCGATGATCGGGTCGCCGCCGATGCCGACACAGGTTGACTGGCCGATGCCCGCGTCGGTCATCGCCTGGACCGCCTCGTAGGTGAGGGTGCCGGAGCGCGACACGACTCCCACCCTGCCCTCGCGGTGCACCGAGCCGGGAATGATGCCGACCTTGGCCCGACCGGGCGATGTAGCACCCGGGCAGTTGGGCCCGATCAGGCGCGCGCCCGCGCGCCGGACCTCCTCCACGACCGGGACCATGTCGAGGGCCGGGATGCCCTCGGTGATGCAGAAGATCGTCCTGATCCCGGAGCCGACGGCCTCGAGGACGGCGTCGGGTGCGCCGGCGGCCGGGACGAAGATGCACGACGTGTTGGCGCCCGTCTCGGCGACCGCCTCGGCCACGGTGTTGAAGACCGGCACCCGGTTATCGAGCACGCGCTGGCCGCCCTTGCCCGGCGTCATGCCGGCCACGAGCGGGGTGCCGTACTCGAGCATTGCACGGGAGTGGAACTCGCCCTCGCGTCCGGTGATGCCCTGCACCACGAGGCGCGTGTCGCGCCCGATCAGGATGCTCACGCCGCGGCTCCGGCGGACCCGGCCGCAGCCACGGCCTTGCGGGCGGCCTCATCGAGCGAGACCGCCGTCTGGAAGTTCGCGGCTCGCAGCAGGCGTTGCGCCTCCTCCGCATTGGTGCCGACGATCCGGACGACCATCGGGACCGACCGTTCCTGCACCGAGCGCGCCTCGATGAGGCCGCGCGCGACCTCATCGCCGCGGGTGATGCCGCCGAAGATGTTGACCAGGATCGCGCGCACGTTCGGGTCGGCGAGGATCAGGCGCGTCGCGGCAGCCACCTTGTCGGCGCGCGCGCCGCCCCCGATGTCGAGGAAGTTGGCGGGTTCCCCGCCGGCCCGCTTCACGAGGTCCATCGTGGTCATCGCGAGGCCCGCGCCGTTGACCATGCAGCCGATCGTGCCGTCGAGCTTGATGAAGCTGATGCCGGCGGCCCGCGCCTCGAGGTCGGTCGGGTCCTCTTCGTCGAGATCGCGCATCGCCTCCAGTTCGGGGTGGCGGGCAAGCGCGGAGTCGTCGATGGTCACCTTCGCGTCGAGGGCCGCGAGCCGCTCCACGGTGGAGCCGTCGGCCGCGCGCTCGCGCACGATCGCAAGCGGGTTGATCTCCACCAGGTCCGCGTCGTTGGCGAGCATCGTCCGGACGACGCCCTTGGCGATCCCGACGGCCTGCCGCAGATGCGCGCCCAGGCCAAGCCGGAACGCGAGCGCGCGCGCCTGCCAGTCCATCAGCCCCAGGGCCGGGTCGGCATGGAGCGTGACGATCGCTTCCGGGTGGTCCACGGCGACCTGTTCGATCTCGACACCGCCCTCGGCGGATGCCATGAGCAGGATCCGGCGAGCCGACCGATCGAGGACCGCGGAGAGGTAGAACTCCCGCACGATGTCCGCCGCGGGCGCGACCAGTACCTTGCGGACCGTGATGCCCTTGATGGACATGCCGAGGATCGCGCCCGCGACCGCCTCCGCCTCGGCGGCCGAGCGGGCAAGCTTCACGCCGCCGGCCTTGCCGCGACCGCCGACCAGCACCTGGGCCTTGATCACGACCATCTCGTTGCCTGCCGCGAAGAAGCGGTCCGCGGCGGCCCGTGTGTCGGCCACGGTGCGGGCGACTTCCCAGGGTGGCACGGGCAGGCCCTGGGCGAGGAGCAGCGTCTTGGCGTCGGCTTCCTGGATCTTCACGCGCGGCGGCTCCTCGCGGGCAAGCTGGTGGGGGCCGGACCGAGCGTCGGGCGCCGGGCAGGGCGTGCGGATGGTACCGCGTGCGCACGGCGCGGATCGGGCGCCTCGCTGCGATTCTGGGCCGCTAGAATGCCCGCGCGGCCCGCGGCGCGGTGCCGCCCACCCGACTCAGACGAGGGTCGAATGAGCGTAACCGCGCGGCGAATCGAGACTGGGCCCGGCGGCGCCGCCCGCCGGGGGCTTGGCGTCACGGCGCGCCTGGATCGGTGGTGGTCGTCCCCGATGCTGGTTGCGGCCGGCTTCGGCGCGTTCATCGTGTACTCGCTCTTTTCGGCGCTCATCTGGGGCCCGGTCTTCAACGTCCCGTACGAGACGCAGGGCTACCTGTCGCCCTTCTTCTCGCCGCTCATCGGCCAGGGAATCCTGCCCTGGTGGTTCTCGCCGGCGGTCCTCATCCTCTGGATCCCGCTCGGCTTTCGGACCACCTGCTACTACTACCGCAAGGCGTACTACCGCGCGTACTTCGCAGACCCGCCGGCGTGCGCAGTCGGGGAGCCGAAGTTGCACACGGGTTACGCGATGGAGGCTCGCTTCCCGTTCATCCTGCAGAACCTGCACCGCGTCTTCCTGTACCTGGCGTTCATTCCCCTGTTCTTCCTCTGGCTCGATGCCGCCCTCTCGCTCCACCATGACGGCCACTGGCGCCTGGGCCTCGGCAGCGCGATCCTGTTCGGGAACGCCTTCCTGCTCACGGGCTACTCGTTCTCCTGTCACTCGCTGCGCCATCTCGTCGGCGGCCGGCTCGACTGCTTCTCGTGCACGCGGCGCACACGCGTCCGCTACAGCCTCTGGCGCCGGCTCACCGGGCTCAATGGCCGCCATATGCAATGGGCATGGCTGAGCCTGTTCTCGGTGGGTTTCGCCGACCTCTACATCCGGCTGCTCGCCACGGGGCTCTTTGCGGACCCGGCGCTCCGTCCGTGACCTGGTGAGCCCCGATGGTCCGCCCGTGACCGACGCGCACGAGACCCACCCCCATGACGTCCTGATCATCGGCGCCGGAGGCGCCGGCCTG
>VGPE01000008.1 GCA_016875645.1 Chloroflexota bacterium | reverse complement strand
GCCCCATGATCGGCCGGGACGCCCCGCTGGCCCGGCTCCTCGAGGCCCTGGACGCGGCGCGGGCCGGGCGCGGCGGTGTCGCGGTGGTCATCGGCGAGCCGGGCAGACGCGTTGGCGCTTGGGCCCGAGGTCCCGGTCGGGTCAGCGATCCAGGACCACTGAGGCCAACCGGGCCAGGTCCGGGATCGTCGCGGAGGGGTCCGGACCGACGGCTTCGGATCCGTTGGAGGCTCCGCGCGTGACACGGATGACCCGCAGCCCGCTCGCGGCCGCGCCCGCGCAGTCCCAGGCATTGCCGGAGACGAACCAGATGCCCGCGGGAGGCAATCCGAAATGGTCGCTCGCAAGCGCATACACCGACGGCGAGGGTTTGTAGACGCGCACGGACTCCACCGAGAGCACGACCGGGATCCGCCCCGACAGGCCGGCGGCGGCCACCGTCGCGGCCACGGTGGCACCCCGGCCGTTGGTGAGGATCGCCAGCGGCTGCTCCGGCGGCAGGGACGCCAGGCCCGGGGCGACGTCCGGGTAGGCGGGCAGCACCCGGTAGCGGGCGAGCAGGTCGCTCGTGAGCTCCCGCGGTTCGACCAGCCCGGCCTCCCGGACCGTCTGGGCCAGCGCCTGGGCGGTGATCGTGTCGAAGTCCACGTAGGCGCCCATGAGGCTCCGGAGCCAGGTGTGGCGCAGTTGGGTCGCGCGCCAGGCGACTGCCAGTGCGGCACCGCGGCCGGGAAACGCGCGCTCCAGCGGCTCGGCCAGGGCAGCGGGGTCAAAGAGCGTGCCGTACGCGTCGAAGACGACGGGCGCTCGTTCGCCCGTCATCCGCGAGGCTTCAAGGGCGGGCCCACCTCGCGTTCGGAGCGGATCGCCGCGCGCAGCTCCTCGACGGCCTGGCGTGCCTCCTCCACGGAGCCCTCGTCCTCGATCGTGGTGATGTCGCCGGGATCGCGCCCCTCCACGACCGCCTTGAGGACCCGCCGCATGATCTTGCCGCTGCGGGTCTTGGGCAGCATGTCCACGAACGACAGCTCACCCAGCACTGCCAGGGCGCCCAGCTCGTTTCGCAGGGTCCGGCGCAGTTCCGCGGCCAGTTCGTCGGACGGCTCGCGACCGGCCTTGAGCACGATGAACGCGGCGATCACCTCGCCACGGAGGTCGTCCGGGCGGCCCGTGGCACCGGCCTCGGCGACCGCCGGGTGGCGCAGGAACGCGGTCTCGACTTCGATCGTCCCGAGTCGATGGGCGGCGATCTTGATGATCTCGTCCGCGCGGCCGGCGAAGAACGCGTAGCCGTCCTCGTCGATGTGCGCCGCATCGCCCACCCAGTACGAACCCGGGATGCGGCCCCAGTAGTCAGAGGCGTACCGTCCGGGCTCGCCCCAGAGCGTCGGGGTCAGGCCCGGGAACGGCCGGCGGATCACCATGATCCCCTTCTCGTTTGGCCCGAGCTCCGTCCCGTCCATGGTCACGATCGCCGCCTCGATGCCGGGCAGCGGGATGCCGGCAGAGCCGGGCTTGATCGGCATCAGCTCGACGCCGTACGGGTTGCCGAAGATCGGGCCGCCGGTCTCGGTCTGCCACATGTTGTCGATGACCGGGACGCGGTCGTTGAACACCGTCTTCTGGAGCCACTCCCACGCCGGCGGGTTGAGGACCTCGCCGGCGCAGACGATCCGCTCGAGGCGCGAGAGGTCATGGGCCTTCGCGCCGGCCTCGCCGTAGCGCATCAGCAGCCGGACGGCCGTGGGCGAGGTGAAGACGCCCGTGACTCCGAGACGATCCATCAGCGCCCAGGCGGCGTCGTTGGCCGGGTAATCGAGCGCACCCTCGTATGCGACCGACGTACAGCCGATGATCAGCGGCGCGTAGACCGTGTACGCGTGCCCCACCGCCCAGCCGATGTCCGCCGTGGCCCAGAACACGTCCTCGCGGCGCATCCCGAACACCCAGCGGCCCATCGCCACGATGTGGACCTGGTAGCCGCCGTGCATGTGAACCGCAAGCTTGGGCTTCGCAGTCGTGCCGGAGGTCGCGAGGATGTACGCGGGTTCGTTGGCTTCCATCTCCTCGTGCGCGCCCGAATGGCCGCGCCCGCCCTCGAGCATCGCCTCCCAGTCGAGCTCGATCCCGCGGAGCTGCGGGACAGGGTCGGCGCGGCGAAGGACGACGACCCGCTCCACGAGCCCGGGCATCTCGGCATTCGCCTGTGTCACCGCGTCGCGCACGATCGGCAGCAGCGCGACATCGTTGCCCTTGCGGTACGTGATGTCGGAGGTCAGCACGGCTCTGGACCCGCTGGCGACGATCCGGTCGGCGAGGGCGCCGTGGCCGAACCCGGCGAACACAACGGAGTGGATGGCCCCGATCCGGACCGTCGCGAGCATCGCGACGACCGCCTCGGTGATCGTGGGCAGGTAGATCGTGAGACGGTCGCCGCGGCCGATGCCGATGGCGCGCAGACCGGCCGCGGTCCGCTCCACGTCGGCCAGCAGCTCGGCGTATGTGAGGCGCCGGTCGCCGCCACGCTCGTCGACCGCGATCAGCGCGACCCGCTCGCCATGCCCAGCCGTGACGTGGTGGTCGAGGGCGCTGAAGGCGAGGTTCGTCCGGCCGCCGACGAACCATCGGAAGCTCGGCGGATCCGGCACGTACACGCGATCCCAGCGCCGGAACCAGGGCAGGTCCCCGGCCACCCGGCCCCAGAACGCCGCGGGGTCCGCGAGGGCCTCGGCACGCATCGCCGCGAAGGTCCCGGACGAGGTCGTCGACATGGCAGGTCCTCCTGTGCCGTCAGCCGCGAGCCTGGCGGTCTGACGCTGGCGCCGCGTGCTGGGCAGCCAGCGCCTCCTCGATGAGCAGTTCGCGGCGGGCGTGCAGGGCGGCTTCGAGGCCGGCCGGGTAGGCGTGGGGGTTGACCCGGCGGAGGATTCCCGGGTCGAAGCGCGCCAGCGACGCCTTCGCGTGCGCCTGTACGGCCACGAGCGAGGGGGACGGCGCGGTCCGGCGGCCGCCGCGCATCACGGGCACCAGCAATTCCTCCTGGGTCCAGGTGTCCGAGAGGACCTTGCGCCGGTGGGGCGTCGCGGGATCGATGATCAGCATGGGGCCGGACGACGGTGTCAGCTCGTCGTGAATGGCGTCGCCGGCTGCGATGCCGCGCTCGTCGTAATAGCGACGCACCCCGAGGATGCCCGGGACCGTGGTCTTGGCCGGCTGCTCGGAGACCTTCATGACGTGGCGCCAGCCCTGGCCATCCTCGATCGCGGTGAGCTTGTAGACACCGCCGAGCGCGGGTTGCCCGTAGCCGGTCACCAACCGCGTGCCCACCCCCCAGACGTCGATGGCCGCGTGCTGATCGCGCAGCGACTCGATCGTCTCTTCGTCGAGGTCGTTGGACGCGGTGATCTGGGCCTCCTCGAACCCCGCCGCATCGAGGCGCGCACGGGCCTGCTGCGAGAGGTACGCGAGATCGCCGGAGTCCAACCGCACGCCGCCCAGCGTGCGACCGGGCTCGCGCAGCTTGCGGCCGACCGCGATGGCGTTGTCCACGCCCGCCAGCGTGTCGTACGTGTCAACGAGGAATACGGCGTTGTTGGGCAGGGCCTCGGCGTAGGCCTCGAAGGCCTCGAGCTCGGTCTCGAAGGACAGGACCCACGAGTGGGCGTGGGTTCCCCGGACCGGGATGCCGAACCGGCGGCCGGCCTCCACGTTCGAGGTCGCTGCGGCGCCGCCGACGAACGCGGACCGCGCTGCGGTGAGCCCGCCGTCCGGGCCCTGGGCGCGCCGCAGCCCGAACTCGATGACCGGGCCCCCGCCCGCGGCGTGCACGATGCGCGCCGTCTTTGTGGCGATCAGGGTCGCGAAGTTGACGAGGTTCAGGAGGGCGGTCTCGACGAGCTGCGCGCCGAGCAGCCCACCCGTGACCCGCAGCAGCGGCTCGTGCGCGAAGGCAACCGTGCCCTCGGGCATCGCGTCCACGTCGAGTTCGAGCCGGAAAGCGGCCAGGAAGTCGAGGAACTCGCGCCGGAAGATGGGCGCGCCGTCGCTGCCGCGCAGGGTGTCGAGATACGCAATCTCGTCGGGCTCGAACCGCAGCGCCTCGAGGTGATCGATCGCTGCCTCCAGCCCTGCGACGAGGGCGAAGCCCCCGCCGAACGGCTCGTTGCGGAAGAACAGCGAGAACACGGCCTGT
Organism: Chloroflexota bacterium; assembly: GCA_016875645.1. Taxonomy (GTDB): domain Bacteria; phylum Chloroflexota; class Limnocylindria; order Limnocylindrales; family CSP1-4; genus VGPE01. Next base: position 21,791 of record VGPE01000008.1, on the reverse strand, counting down.
TCGCCGGCCCGACCGGTGGCCCAGTAGCCCTGGGCCATGGTCAGCTCGTACAGATCCGTCAGCAGCGCCGAGCGGCGGTCGTCGGTCATGGGACGCGAAGGAACCGCAGATGCCGGCTCATGCCGACGATCTGGTCAGTCTGACGGCTCCGGGGACCGGTCACTGGAGTGGCACAGCGAAGACGGCCGTGCCGTCCGGGGCTCGGTAGACCAGGAACACGTCGACCCGCGCAATCGGCATCGGCGCCTCGATCCAGCCCTCGAACGCCGAATTCGGCGGCAGCTGTCGAGCCTCCAGGGAGGGCGACCGGCTGCCGCTGACCGCCGAGGTTTCCTCGCCCGTCGCGGCCAGCACCGTCCAACTGGCCGGTCCGATCGCCCACGGCCGGTCAGACTCGTAGGCAACCTGGGCATGCAGTATCACGCGCCCGGCAACGGTCTCGGTCTCCCAGTCGACCAGGGTGACCCGCCCGAGGCGCCCGTCCGCGTCGAGCACGTCGACCGGTTCGCCTTCCACCGCGAGCGGCACAACGTCGTCCGAGGGGCGGGGGGAGGGCGAGGCCGATCCGGTCGGGGCGGGCGTCCCGGCCGTCAGCGATGCGAGAGGTGAGGGGGCGATTGACCCGGATGGCCCGCTGGGCTGGGCCGCCGTCGGGCCGAGGGGCCCGAGGACCGCCGCGACCACCGCCGTGGTGACGCCGACGAGGGCGAGGCCGCCGACCAGCGCCGGCAGCGGATCGGTGGCTCTGATGCGGCGGCTTCCGTCGCGACCATCGAACGTCCCGCCGTCCTGCCGGCGGTCGCGGTCCGCTGCCCCCACGAGGACGGTGGCGATCGCCGAGGTGATCGGAACTGCGGCCACGATGCCGATGCTGCCGACCAGCGTCCGCACGATCTCGATCGCGATCACTTCGCCGTTGATTAGCAGCGCAGCCGGCTGCTGGCTCACGATGAGGATCACGAGCAACGGCAGCGTCGCTCCGACATAGGCCAGGAACAGCGTGTTGATGGTCGCGGCGATGTGCGAGCGACCGATGTCGAGCGCGCCGTCGAACAACTCGCGGCCGCGGAGCCCGGCGCGATCCCCGACCTCGTCGATGAACGCGGCCTGGGTGACCGTCACGTCGTCGAGGATGCCGATCGAGCCCAGGATGAACGCGGCGAGCAGAATCCCGCGCAGGTCGAGACCGCCACCCGACGCTGCCTGCAGGAAGAGAAGGTCGGAAGCGGCGGCTCCCGTGAAACCGGCAACCTGGGTCACGAGGGCGCCGAGCAGTCCGGTCAGCGCAAGGGCAGTGGCGGTGCCCAGGATCGCCGCGACGCTGGCTCGAGACCAACCCTCGGTCAGGACGATGGTCGTGATCGTGACCCCCGTCGCGGCGGCCACGGCCAGCGGGATGGGCGACACGCCCTCGATCAGCAGCGGCAGGAGCACCCGCATGACCACCGCGACGGTCAGGCCCAGGGCGATCAGTGCGCGCAGCCCGCGCCAGCCTCCGATCAGAACCACCGTGATCGCGAACAGGGCCGCGAGGCCGGCAAGCTGCGGCAATCGCCAGCGGTCGCTGACGGCCACGTACTCCTGGCCCTCCGCGGTCCGGCTGATCGTCACCACCACCTCGTCACCGGCCTTGTAGCCGCTCACGTCGAGCGTGCCGCCCGGACCCTCCAGATGCGCGTCGATGACCTGGCCCGCCTGCGGTCCCTCGCTCATGCGGACGCGGACATTGGGCTGGGCGCCCTCACCCACGGGCCTCGGGGTTGCGTCGAGCTCCACGATCTGACCGCGATAGGCGCTCAGACCCGATCGATCCGGCTGCGTCGAGAGGTCGGGCATGAGGAACAGTCCGACGATGAGCGCAACGGCGAACAGCGCCCGGAGCAGGTGGCGCCCGGGCCGCGTACCGGCGGCGAAATCGGCCTCGAAGCCGTCGGCGTCCTCGTCCGGCCCTTCGCCGAACCCGGATTCCAGCGGCTCCCCGGGTTCGTACGGGTCGGCACTCCCGGGTGGTCGGCGCTCCACGTCCGGAGGGTAGTCGAGGCGTCGCGACGCCGGGTGACGGAGGACTCGGTGGTCGAGGCTGGTGGGCGGGAGCGACGGCCCCCGCGGTACCCGCCGGTGCCGGCGCATTCCAGCGCATCATTGGCGGCATGTCCGACCAATCCGCGCCATCCCTCTACGACCGCCTGCTTGCCGAGAACGAACGCTGGGTCGCCTCGTTCGATCGAGCCCGCCTGGCCGGGCCGCCGGCACTGCGCCTCGCCGTGATCGCCTGCATGGACGCTCGGATCACCGTGGAGGACATGCTCGGGCTTCGCTCGGGCGACGCCCACATCATCCGCAATGCCGGCGGCCTCGCGACGCAGGACGCCCTCCGGTCACTGGTCATCAGCCAGCACCTGCTCGGAACCGAGGAGGTGCTGGTCATCGCGCACACCCGCTGCGGCATGCTCACGTTCCGGGAGGACCAGGTGCGCGAGCGTCTCGCGCGCGAGACGGGCGCCGACCTTGAGCTGCCGCTGCTCGCCTTCGAAGATCTCTCCGCGAACCTCCGCCGGCAGGTCGCGGCGATCCGGGCCCATCCGTGGCTGAAGCCCGATGCACCCGTTCACGGGCTGGTGTACGACGTCGAGACCGGCCGCCTCAGCCCCGTCGAGTAGTCGCCGCGGTCACCAGTTGGCGATCGAACCCTCGAAGATGGCCGCCAGGTCGGCCGCGCCGGTCGGGCGCGGGCTGATCGCGAGCAGCCGGTGCTGCTTGAGCGCACCGTCCACCAGGGCCGGGATGTCCCCCGTCCCGAACCCGAACGCCCCCATCCCGTTCGGGATTCCCACGTCCCTCGAGAGGTCCACGATTGGCCCGGCAGCGCTTCCATGCCGCCCCGGAGCCGGCGCCCACCGGCGAGCAGTCGCGCAGCCTCCTCGTGGCGGTCCGGGTCCGCCGGGTAGGTGAAGCGGAAGACCGCCGGCGCCGTGGCAACCACGGACTGGCCGTGCGGAACCAGCGGCTCGGTCCCCGGGTAGCCCGCCGGCCGATACGAGCGCACCAGCCCGGCGATCGGATAGGCGCAGGCGTGCGGCAGGTGGACACCGGCGTTTCCGAAGCCGATCCCGGCGAACATCGCGGCGGCCAGCATGCCCTCGCGGGCGTCGAGGTCGTCGGGGACTTCGATCACGCGTCGGAACCACCGCCCGAGCAGGCGGAGCGCCTCCGCGGCCCAGACGTCGCTGATCGGGTTGGACCCGTTGTAGGCGGGCCGCTTCGCCGGCTGCGCCGCCCGGGCCTTCGCCCCGAACGGGATGGCCGTCCACGATTCGAGGGCGTGGCACAGGACGTCCATCCCGCTCGCCGCGGTGACGTCCGCCGGGAGCGACAGCGTCGTCTCCGGATCCACGATCGCGAGGCGCGGCCGCAGCCACGCGTGGCTGATGCCGATCTTGAGGTGGAGCCGTCGGACGTCGACCACGCAGACCGGCGTGCTCTCGGCGCCAGTGCCCGCCGTGGTGGGGATGGCCACGAGCGGCATGAGCGGTCGGGTCGGGGCCTGTCCGCGGCCGACGGGCTCGTTGAGGTACTCCTCCAGCTCGCCGTCGTTGGTCGAGAGCAGGTTCATCACCTTCGCGGTGTCGATCGCCGAGCCGCCGCCCAGGGCGACGAACGCGTCGATGGTCCGCTGGCGCGCCCACGCGGCGGCGGCCCGGAGCGAGCCGTCGGTCGGCTCAACGTGAACGCCGTCGAATTGATCCACGGCCAGCCCGGCAGCAATGAGCGAGGCCGTGACGCGGTCTGCGAGACCCGTCGCGACGAGGCCCGCGTCGGTGACCAGCGCCACCTGCCGGCCGCCAAGGGCCGCGACGTGCGATCCCGTCTCGTCCACTGCGCCTCGCCCGAAGACGACCGGCGGTGCCGCCCAGGCAAAGACCGTCTCGGGGTCCACCACCGGTGGCCGAGTTTCGGTGCTCATCGACAACGCAACCCCCATGGGTGGGCCGATCGGCGCCCGGTGACCCCGATCATCAGTTCAGCGCTCCCAGTGCGAACGTCCCGGTCCGATGCCTGCCGCTTCCATCATCGCCGAGTTCATCGGTTCCCTGTTGCTCGCACTGCTGACCGGCACATGGACGCCGCTGCCCGCGGACCGGATCGCGGTCGACCTGCCGGCGCCGGTGGTCTTCGCCGCCGAATGGCACCCTCTCGACGACCTGGGCAACGGCGTGAACTCGCTCATCGTGCTCGAGGACGGGTCCACCCGCCTCGGCGGCACCTCCAGCAGCGTCAGCCCGCGCCGCGCTGAGGCCGGCAGGATCGGTGATCGCTGCCTGCGTCAGCCGCCCGCCATTGCGGGCAGGAGGACCAGCGAATCGCGGGCGCCGATCGGGGTCGCAAGGGCGTCCAGGTGGCGGATGTCGGTGTCGTTGAGGAACACGTTCACGAAGGAGCTCAACGTTCCGTCCGGCGTGAGGAGCTGCGAGGCGAGGCCAGGGTACGTCGCGACCAGCCGGTCGAGCACTTCGCCCACCGTGGCACCGTCGACCTCGACGTTCTTGGCGCCGCCGGTCGAGGCGCGCAGAACCGGCGGGATGCGGACGGCACTCACGCGTTCCCCTCGAACCAGGCTTCGAACGATGCGTAGCCGGGGCGAAGGACCGGCGCGAGGCCAGGCTCGCCCGGGGCTGCGCGGCCGCCGGCCAGGCCGAGGGTCCGCGCGTCAGGGGTCTTGAGGCCGTTGCCGGTCAGAAGCGCCACGACCCGGTCGCCCTCGCGGATGATGCCCCGCCGGCGCGCAGCCTCGGCGGCTGCCAGGGTCACGCCACCGGTCGTCTCCGGGTAGATCCCTTCGAGGCCGGCGACCTGGCGGATCGCGGCCGCGGTCACCTCGTCGGGGATCGCCTCGATCGACCCGTGCGACGCGTCGGCCAATTCAACCGAGTAGCGCCCGTCGGCCGGGTTGCCGATCGCGAGCGAGCGCACGAACGTGGTGGGCGCCCGGACCGGCTCGATCACGGTGGTGCCGCGGGACCAGGCCGTCGCGACGGGCGAACAGCCGGCGGCCTGGCCGCCGACGAACCGGATCGGCGTCCGCTCGATCAGGCCCAGGTCGGCCAGCTCGCGGAAGCCCTTGGCGAGCTTGGTGAACATCGCGCCGGACGCGATCGGGGCGACCACGACATCCGGCGCCTGCCAGCCCAGCGACTCGGCGATCTCGAACGCGAGGGTCTTGCTGCCCTCGGCGTAGAACGGGCGCAGGTTGATGTTCACGAAGCCCCAGCCGGTCTCGTCCGCGATCTCCAGGCACAACCGGTTGACGTCGTCGTACGTGCCATCGATCGGGACCACGGTCGCCCCGTAGGCAAGCGCGTGGTCGATCTTGACTGTCTCGAGGTCGGCCGGCATGAACACATAGGCGGGCATGCCGAGCGCGGCCGCCGCTGCGGCCGTGGCCCCGGCGAGGTTGCCGGTCGACGCGCAGCCCAGCGTCGTGATCCCGAACTCCCTGGCGCGCTCGGCGGCAATGGCCACGGCGCGGTCCTTGAAGGACAGGGTGGGGTTGCGGGTGTCGTCCTTGAGCCAGAGCTCGGCGATGCCGAGTGCCGGTCCAAGGCGGTCAGCCCGGACCAGCGGCGTCGAGCCGACGGCGAGGCCACGGCGCGGCTGCTCGGCCACCGGCAGCAGCTCGAGGTAGCGCCAGATGCCCGGGGGGCGGCGCTCGATCGTCGCCCGGTCCAGACCCGCGACGGCAGCGAGGTTGTATTCCACCTCGAGCGGGCCGAAGCAGGCGGCACAGACATAGGCTGCGCCCAGCGCCTCGCGCGTGCCGCAATTGCGGCAGCGCAGCCCGAGGATCCGGTCCGCGCCGGCCATCGCCATCGACGGCCGGGATTCGGCGTCGGCGGTGGACGGGCGCCCGATCTCGGGCGGTAGGGTCTGGGTTGCCATCGGGCTCCTCGGGGTGTGCGCCGGCATGGCGCGCTCGCGGATTGCAGCGCGGCGACGGAACCGGAACGACTGCCCTGGAGACCGGATGACCCTTCCCGGAGAAAGGGTCATCTGAGATCCCTTATCTCGCAGGAGGACCTGCCCGGATTTGGCACCTTGCCGGCGTCGCCGCCAGTAGGTTGTCGTGGCTTCATCGGGCCGGTCCCTCCGCCACTCTGGATAAGAGCTATTCAGTTGCCCGGCATCGTAGACCGGCGAGGGGCGGCTCGTCAAACGGGATCATCGAGTCTGCGCAACTCACCCCGCACCGAGCCGGTGCCACAGGCGCACCACGGCTTCGGTACCGCGGACGAAGTTGTCGAGGAGCAGCCATTCGTCGGGCGCGTGCGCGTTGGAGGTCGGCAGGCCGAAGCCGAGCATCAACGTGGGGAGCCCGAGCCGATCGGAAAGGCCGCCGACGGCTGGGATCGTCCCGCCACCGCGCTGGTAGACCGGCGGGCGGTCCCAGGTGGCCTCAAGTGCTTCCGCGGCGATGCCCACCGCCGGATGGTCCAGCGCGACGAGGGCCGCCGGGGCACGGCCCAGGACCCGGACCTCGACCGCAACCGACGACGGGGCGGCGGCCCGCAGGGCAGCCTCGATGAGGCCGGCGATGTCCAGCGGATCCTGGTCCGGGACGAGACGGGCGGAGAGCTTGGCGCGAGCGAGTGCCGGGATGATGGTCTTGGCGCCCTCGCCAGCGAAGCCGCCGTCGATCCCGTTGACGTCCAGCGTGGGACGGGTCCAGAGCCGCTCCACCAGCGGGAACCCGAGCTCGCCGGCGAGGTCGGGCGCACCAACCTGTGCGCGGTACGCCGATTCATCGAAGTCGAGGCCGGCAAGGCGGCGGCGCTCCTCGTCGGAGATCGGCCGCACCCGGTCGTAGAAGCCCGGCACGGCCACGCGGCCGGCCGGCTCATGCAGCGATGCCAGCATCCGGGCGAGAGCATGGATCGGATTCGGGGCGCCTCCGCCGTAGATGCCAGAGTGCAGGTCCTGGCGGGGCCCGCGAACGGTGACCTCCAGGTAGACGAGGCCGCGCACGCCGTAACCCACCGACGGCACTCCCTCCGCGAACATCGAGCCGTCCGAGACCACCGCAAGGTCGGCGACGAGGTCGGGCCGGTTCGCATCGAGGAACGCCTCGAGGGAAGGCGAGCCGACCTCCTCCTCGCCCTCGACGAAGACCCGGATGTTCAGCGGCAGCCGGCCGTCGGCCTCGAACAGGGCGCGCAGGGCGGCAAGGTGGATCATCAATTGGCCCTTGTCGTCCGAGGCCCCCCGGGCGTAGATCCGGCCGTCGCGGATTGACGGCTCGAAGGGTGGCGCCGTCCACAGCCCGAGCGGGTCCACGGGCTGCACGTCGAAGTGGGCGTACACGAGCACCGTGGGCCGATCCGGCCCGGCGCTGAGCCACTCCCCCATCACCGCGGGCTGTCCGTTCGACGGGCGGACGTCGGCGCGCTCCATGCCCAATGCCAGCAACTCGTCGCGGACCCATTCCGCGGCAGCGTGGACGTCACCGCGACGCTCGGGGTCGGCCGAGATGGACGGGATGCGGAGCAGCGCATCCAGCCGCGCGAGCTGGTCGTCGCGCGTGGCTGCCAGCCGGGCAAGCGCGGCATCGGGGCGGCTCATGCGGACCTCCGTCCTGGGTACGCGGGACCGGACAAAGCCTATCCGCGCCCGCTGAGTCACCGCGTCCGATGGCGACCGCAGCTGGGACTCCGCCGCGCACTGCGCGAGGGCCGGGGGCCCCATCCTTCCCACATGAGGTCTGCGATCAGACGCCGCACTCTATGGGCTCCTGTGATCGGCGCAATCCTGGTGGGCCTGCTCGCCCTCGGGTGTCGGCCGGCCGCGACCGTGTCTCCCGTCCCTGCGTCCGATGTCTCGCCGCCCACGGGCCCGACGCGAGCGACCGAGCGAGCCCAGGTCATCCGGGTTGTCGACGGCGACACCATCATCGTCGCCCTCGCGGGCCGCGAGGAACGGCTGCGATACATCGGCATCGACGCACCCGAGAGCGTCCGACCGGATTCGCCGGTGGAGCCCTTCGGTCCGGAAGCCGCGGCGGCCAATGCGGCCATGGTCGGCGGGCGCGAGGTCCTGCTGGAACGGGATGTCTCCGACCGCGACGAATTCGGGCGCTTGCTGCGCTACGTCTGGCTTGCCAGCGCGGATGGACCGCTCCTGGTGAACTTCGAGCTGGTGGTGCGCGGCTACGCAGAGCCCATCACGATCCCTCCGGACGTCCGCTACGCGGCCCTGTTCCGGGCCGCGGCAAGAGCGGCACGCGAGGCCGGCCGGGGCCTGTGGTCGTTCGCGTCGCCCAGCCCCCGGCGAAGCCCGTAGCGAAGGCGGGCGTCCGTACACTCGCGCAGATGAGAGTGGGGCGGCGATCGGACCCGGCATCCCTCCGGGTGCGCGTCCAGGCGCGCTCGCGCACGTGATCCTCCGCGGCCGGCGCCCCGGCGACGAGCGGATCCGCGTCGAGCGGACGGTCCCACGCGACTACCGCATCGAGCGGACGCGACGGGTGCGAAAGCCGCTGTCGCCGTCGCTGGTGTTGACCCTGGGATTCGCCGGGCTGATCCTGGCCGGCACGATCGTGCTGATGCTGCCCATCTCGGCGGCCACGGGCACCTGGACCTCCCCGGTCGATGCGCTGTTCACCGCGACTTCGGCGGTGTGCGTGACCGGGCTCGTCGTCGTCGACACCGGCACCTACTGGAGCGGCTTCGGGCAGGCCGCCATCCTGGTGATGATCCAGGTCGGCGGCTTCGGGTTCATGACTGGCTCCACCCTGCTGCTCCTGCTGCTGGCGGGCCGCCGGACCGGCCTGCGCGACCGGCTCCTGGCACAGGCGTCCACAGGGACGCCCACCCTGGGCGGAGTGACCTCGGTCGTCCGGCGCGCCGCGGCGTTCACGCTGATCGCCGAGGGCGTCGGGATCGGCCTGCTGCTGGTTGCCATGCTCGGGCGCGGGATGGAGCCGCTCGGGGCGCTCGCGTTCAGCGTCTTCCATGCGATCTCGGCGTTCAACAACGCCGGGTTCGACATCACCGGAGGATTCCGGAGCCTCACCGGCTATGCCGACGATTACCTGGTCCTGGGCGCGATTGGCGCGCTCATCGTCCTCGGCGGGCTGGGCGTCGCGATCGTGGACGACCTCCTCTCCAAGCGGAACTGGGCCCGCACCGCCCTGGAGACCAAGGTGGTCGTCCTGACGTCGGCCACGCTGATCGTGGTCGGGGCCGTGGTGATCGCCGGGATCGAGTGGAACAACCCGGCCACCCTCGGCGCGCTGCCGGAGGCCCAGCGGCCGCTCAACGCGGTCTTCGAGTCCATCACGCTGCGCACGGCGGGCTACTCGGCGCTGCCCACGGCGAGCTTCGGGGATGCCACGCTGTTCGTCGTCATGGCCCTGATGTTCATCGGCGGCGCGTCGGGCTCCACGGCCGGCGGGATCAAGGTGAACACGTTCAGCGTGCTGCTGATCACGATCGTCTCGACCGTCCGAGGCCAGCCGTCGGCGGAGGCCTTCGGCCGGCGGGTCCCGCATTCGGTCATCTACCGTGCGCTGTCGGTGGCCCTGCTCTCGATCGCCTTCGTGTTCCTGGTGAGCTTCGGGCTGCAACTGCTCTCCGGGCGTTCGTTCATCGCCGTTCTGTTCGAGGCGGTCTCCGCCGTCGGCACGGTTGGCGCGTCGACCGGCATCACGCCGGACATGCCGTCAGGCGCGCGCTTGCTGCTCGTCCTGGCGATGTTCGCCGGCCGGCTGGGACCACTGACCCTGGTCCTCGCGCTGGCCGCCCGGGCGCGCCCCATTGCGTACCGGCCGGCGGTTGAGACGATGCGCATCGGATGACCATGGAGGCACCATGAACCGTTCCGTCCTGGTGATCGGTCTCGGCCGATTCGGCACGGCCGCCGCGCTGGAACTCATGCGACTCGGCCACGAGGTGCTGGCCGTTGACGTCGACGAGGCACGCGTCAACGACGTCGCGCCGAACGTCACCCATGCGGTCCAACTGGACGCCAGCGACGATGCGGCGCTGCGAGCGGCGGGCGCCGCCGACTTCGAGCACGCGATCGTGGCGATCAGCGGCGTCACCGAGGCCAGCATCTTCGCGACGATGGCGCTCAAGAACCTCGGCGTGCAGAACGTGATCGCCAAGGCCGCGACGGCCCTCCATGGCTCGATCCTCGAACGGGTCGGCGCCGACAAGGTGGTCTATGCGGAGCGCGAGACGGGCACCCGCGTGGCGCACACCTTCGCCATCGCCGGCGTGGTGGACTACCTCGACGTCGCGCCGCGCTTCGGCATCGCCAAGGTGCGCCCGCCGGCGAGTTTCATCGGGCGCAGCTTCGCAGAGACGGACCTCGCTGGTCGCTACAACCTGACCCTGATCGCCGTGCGCCGAGGCGACAAGGTGACGGTCAATCCCCATCGGGATGACCGGATCCTGGCGGGCGACGAGATCATCCTGATCGGGCGCGACGAAGCACTCGAACGGCTATTCGAGGTGGAGCGGGCGGCGCACATCTGAAAGGTCGACTGCGGGAACGAGCGCGCCGGTGGATCTCAGCCGTCCTCCGGGCGCCAGCGGCCGATCCGGCTGCCCCAGGTGCTCGCGGCCGGAACCGCGGTCTGCGACGATTCGGCCGGCCACGACTCCGCACCCCCCTGGCCCGGACCCGAGAACAACTTCGGCAGCGCGATCAGGCGTCGGACGAAGGGGTCGGCCTGATCGGGGTTCTCCGCGTCCGCGGCCCTGAATACGGCCTCGAGCTCCTCACCGATGAGCTCACCCTCGGCGATGAGCGCCGCGGCGACAGCATGGACCGCGTACTCCTTCTCAGCGACGAGCCGCTTGGTCTCGGCCATGAGGGTGTCGAGCAGGGCATCCGCCATGCGCGCGACCGGCAGCGGGTACCCCGACGAGGTCAGCATTGGGACCACCAGCAGCGACGAGCCCATCCCCAGCTGCGAGCAGTACGTCATGGCGAGCTGGCTCGCGTTCGCGAGGTCACTCGACGCACCGGCCATCTTCGTCTCGAGGAGCACTTCCTCGACCGCGCGCGAAGCCAGCGACACCATGATGTTCGTCTCGATCTGGCGGGCATGGTGCGTGTACCGCTCTTCGCGCGCGCGTGGCGCCACGAGGCCGAGGGCGTCACCGGATCGGATGATCGTGGCCTTCAGGATCCGGTTCTCCGGCTGGAGGTAGTAGGCGGCCACGGCGTGGCCCGCCTCGTGGTAGGCGATCGCGCGCCGGTCCTCCTCGTGCATGTCGCGGATGGGCTGCTTGAGTCCCATCGTGCGCTCGTCCGCGGCGGCGAGCCAGTCCTTGTAGGTCAGTCGGTCGCGCCCGTCGTCGTGGGCCTTGATGAGCGCCTCGTTGATCGTCGTCTTGATCTGGATCGGGGTCCAGCCGATCGAGTCGGCGACCAGCATCTCGAGATCGATCGCAGGGTCGTGGGCCTTCTGGCCCAGGTAGTGGCGGATGATGTCGCGCCGGCCGTTGGCGTCGGGCACATGCACCTCGAGGATGCGGTCGAGGCGACCCGGCCGCGTGAGCGCCTGGTCCAGCACCTCGGGCCGGTTCGTGGCCCCGATGACGTAGACCAGCGGCTTGTTGGTGACGGGGCCGCGGATGACGCCCAGCCAGCGCAGGATCTTGTAGCGCAGGCGGTCCTCGACGAACTCGCCCAACGAGTCCATCTGGTTGAGCAGGGTGTTGAGGCCGGTCCCGCCGCCCATCATCATCCCGCCCACCATGCCCGTGCCGCCGGAGCCGCCGCGGCTCATCCCGATCGAGTCGATCTCGTCCATGAACACGATGCAGGCACCGCGCTTGCCCTTCTCCGCGTAGCGGCGGGCGAGTCCACGGGCGTCGCGGAAGAGCTTGACCACCATCAGCTCGGTCATGCCCCAGAACATGCCGCGCAGTGAGCTCGCGTCGATGTAGATGAACGGCAGGCCGGCCTCCGACGCGATGCAGGCCGCGAGGAACGTTTTGCCCGTGCCGGGCCGGCCCGACAGCAGCAGCCCGCGCGGCATCTCGCCGCCTCGGATCTCGAACTCCTTGACCCCCTGAAGGATGTTGACGGTGCTCCGGGCGTGCTCGAGGAGGTCGGGCTGGCCACGATAGTTCGCGAACGTCATCCCGATCTGGGGATCGTCGGGCGTGATCGTGTACTTGCGCGGGCGGGACAGGAACCAGAACAGGATTCCGAACTGGAAGATGATGTACGCGGCCGCGAACGAAAGACTGATCGCAAGCTGCGGGATGGACCCGACGAACCCGACGAGCCCCTCGAAGAGCGCCCGACCGCCCATCGCCGCGAGGGCGAGGATGAACAGCCCGAGCAGCACCACGAGGCGCCGGCGGTTGACGCTGATGATGTTTGCGGCGCCATCGAGGGCGCCACGCGTGCGGGCCAGGGCGCGACTGGTCGCGCGGGTCCCGGCCTCGTGGGCCGCGGCCGGCAGGGGTAGGTCAGACGACGTCATTTCGCCACCACCGTTCCATCTCGGAGGATCAGGATCAGGCCGACGAGGCCGCGGTCTCCCTGCGCGTCTCGGCCGTGGACGATGTAGGCGACCACGGTCTGGTCGCCCAGCGAGGTGGAACCGGTGAACTCCATCCGGTCCACGGTCGTGAGCGGGCTCAACTGCTGGCGGATCAGCGTCAGCGTCTCCTGGTCGAGCTCCTCGCCCAGCTTCACGGCGTCGTTCGCCCGGAGATGAGTCGCGACCAGCGCCGCGGCAGCCGGCTCGCCGCCCTGGGCGAGGGCGGGGTAGACATTCACGGGCACTTGTGGCGGGTTGAGCTGGCGCCAGCCGAAGACCCCGACCAGCATGCCCACGGCGAACACCCCCAGCGTGACGCTGGTCCGCAACTGCACCCGGTTGCGCCAGCGGCGCGTCGCCGAGCGCTCGGCGACCTGTCGGCGCATGGGCGCGGCGCTCTCCTCGACGAGGCCGGCCCCGGCCTCGCGGCGCGCCTCGATGCCCGGCTCGGCAACCTCGACGGCTGGAGCCTCGACCGCGACTTCGCCGGGTGCGGCCAGGTGCTGCGGACTAGACAATGCGGACCACCTTGCCCGAGCCCAGGGTCAACACGTAGGGCACCAGACCCTGGCGGCCGTCATCGGTCTGGGCCTCGAGCGCGTACATCTGGATGCTCAGCCGTCCGACGGTCTCGCCACCGAGGAACGTCATCGAGCGGAACGAGGCGTCCTTGAGCCCTTCGCTGTTGACCTTCACCTGGAGAGCCCGGCCCAGGGGATCGCGCTCAAACATGAGCGCGACCTGCGTGTCGACATCGTCTTCGAGGACCGCGCCCATGAAGAGATGCGCTTCGCGCGTCTCGCCCGGGGACGTCCCGGTCGGTGCCGGCAGGATCTGACCGCCGAGCACTCCGATCACGTAGCCGGCCAGCAGGCCGGCAAGCAGCGTCTCGATCACCGGTCGGATGTGGGCACGCAGGCGTCGTCCGCCTGCTCGCGGCGTTGCTCCGGCGCCCCGAGTATTTCCAACCTGTTCTGGCATCCGGAAGCCCTCCCAGCGGGCGGAATCGAACTGAGGATACGCGCCCCGTGCACGAACGTCGCTCGCGGGCAACAGCGCTGGGACCTTCGGCCCATGTTCTGCCCTGCGACGGTCCAGGCCGTGGCCGGGACCTTCGATCCATTGCCTGGCGAACGGCACGCTCAGAGCATTCGGGTACACCCGTCATGGGGGTGGGCAATCATCATCAGGAGAACCGGGATGTCGCTCGTTCAGTATTTCCTCGCCAAGGTCCGCCGCGACGAGGAAGGCCAGGGCCTGGCTGAGTACGCCCTGATCCTCGCCCTGATCGCCATCGTGGCGATCGTCGCCCTGATCTTCCTGGGCGGCCAGGTCAGCACGCTCCTGAGCAAGGTCGGCAACTCCGTCTAGTTGCCCCACCCGCGGCCCTGGCCGCGCGTGACCCTCTCCCGGGTCCGGGGGAGTTCCCGTATCAATGAGACGCCGGGCGAGCCGCGAGGCTCGCCCGGCGTCTTCGTTTCCCCGCAGGGCTTCAGCCGCGCCAGCCGACTATTCGGCGACGGCGGCCCAGGTCACCGTAACGCCCGTGACGATCGCGATGCCCACGATCGCGAACGTCGTCACCACTGCCACGTTTCCGAATCGCATGTGCCGCCGCAACACCGGCCGCAGGGGTGGTGCCAGGCGCGCAACCAGCAGCACGATCAGCAGCACCTCGAACACCGCCGCCAGCGACTCGATGAAGCTCACGGGCTCGGGCACGCCCGGGTGAGCCCCGAATGGAAGTCCAAGGATGGGCGGCCAGGCCCAGAAAAGGACCAGCGCGTCACTGGCGATCAGGCCGGCCGCGGCCACGGCGGCGCCGGGCAGGGCGAGATAGAGGACGCCCCAGCCAGCCTGGAAGACCACCGCTGCCACGAAAGTCGCCCCAACCACGGGATCCTGCGCGAAGTGGTCCGCAATGGCGGCGTTGTGGAGCGCGGCCGCCCCGAACGAAAGCGCGGAAGCCAGGATCGTCATCGACGTGGCCGCCGGGACCCCCTCGTCGAGCGGGGGGAGGAGGCCGTGTCGCGAGAGAAGCGTCACGGCCACGATCACGACGACCAGCGCGGCCACCAGGACCGGGAACAAGACAAGCAGCAACTCGACGTCGGGCGCGCGCCACCCGGTCGCGTGCACAAGCGGTCGAGCCAGCATCAGCCCTCTCCTCACCTGCGGTGGCGGCCACTCTAGCGAGCCGAAGGTCCCTCCGGGGCGGCCGAGAACGGCGAACAACGAGTCGAAGGCGCCAGCGCGGCGCCGCTGCCCGCCGCGAGGTCCGGCACCCATGACCGTGTCGACAAGCTGTCAGACCGGGCGGACCACCACCGTGCGCACGAGCTTGTCGTGCCAGCCCTGTTTGTGCCGATCCAGGCCGACGGCAATCACGCCGAGAAAGAGCACCGCGAACGAGATCAGCAGCATGAAGTAGCGGATGGCCGCACTGACCGGATCCAGGCGCCCGCCGTCCTCGGCCCGCATCAGCCGCAGGCCGAACAGCGCCATCCCTGCGGTCTGGCCACGCCACGACCACAGGCCGACGAAGTAGGCGAGCGAGAGCAGCGTATTGACGGTCCCGGCCGTGGGGTCGATCTCGACCCGCCAGGAGCGGCCGAACGAGGTGTCAATCTCCTCCAGCTGCGCAAGCGGCACGCCGAGCGGCACCAGGATCACGTACATGGCAATCAAGAGCAGGCACACGTCAACGATGAACGCGCCGGTCCGAACGAGGAAGCCTGCGTACAGAAGGCCCGGCGCCGGACCGGTCGGGGGCGGCGCGGAAGGCGGCGGTGGTGTCCAGCCGCCCGCGGGCGGAGTCGGACCCATCAGCGCCCGCCGCTCGGAATGCGCAATCGAGTGACGCCGTTGAGGTCCAGGTGCAGCACCGTCGGGGCGCGCACAAGTCGGATCGCGACCCGGCCACAGGCACAGCAGCGCAGGACGAGCCCCGGCCCCCGGGACCAGGTGCCGAGGCGCGCGACGGCCTGTTCGGTACCGCAATGCGCGCAGGTGGCAAGGCTGACCGTCGCGCCCGGCCCGAACAGCGACTCGAGCTCGCCGGCCGCGGCGTTCCCATCCAGGGCCAGGTCGTCGGCATCGGGCCGCTCCACCTCGGCCGGATCCGCGTGCTCCATCGCGATCGCCTCCTCCGCCTCAGGTGCCCGTCGGCCCGAAGCGCTCGGTCCGGATGCGAGCGGCCGGCACTCCCACGGCCACCAGGCCATCCGCGACGACCTCGACGAGGCGCGTCGGGCCGCAGACGTACACGTCCGGTTCGGTGCCGAGCGGTCGCGCAACCTCCGCCAGCATCTCGCGATCGATCCGGCGCGCGTAGCCGGTCCAGCCCGGCGGCTGGCGCCGGGTCAGGGTGAAGAACGCCTCGAACCCGTCCCTCGCGGCCGCGAAACGTGCCAGCTCACCGTGATAGATCACCTCGTCGGGTTCGCGGGCGCTGTAGAGCAGCCGCGCCGGACCGCGGGCGCCCGCTGCGGCGCGTGCCCGCAGCATTGCCATGAGGGGCACGACGCCAGAGCCGCCGCCGGCCAGCAGCAGCGGCCGCTCGCCGGGCCGCCAGGAGAAGTAGCCGCCGATCGGGCCCCGCACCTCGACCAGGTCGCCCGGGACGATGACCTCATGGAAGTAGGCGGACACTTCGCCATCGGGCACGAGTTCGATCGTCAGGTCGATCTGGCCGGCCTCTTCCGGCGCCGACGCGATCGAATAGCTGCGCTCCGCCTGGTAGCCATCCTCGGCAGTGAGTCGCACGTCGTAGTGCTGGCCCGCGACGTGCGGCCGCCACTCGGCCGGGCGAAGCGTGAACGATGTGACCGTCGGGGTCTCGGGCCGGATCGCAGTCACCGTCGCCACCTGCCACGGCACCGGCCCCCGACGCGCCACCGGGCTCGGGGCGTCAGTCACCCGAGTACCGCTCCTCGCGAAACGGGTCACCGTGGTTGTGGTACCCCAGCGATTCCCAGAAGCCGGGCGCGTCGTCGGCGGCGAACGTGATTCCGCGTACCCATTTCGCGCTCTTCCAGAAGTAGCGGTTCGGCACGACGAGGCGGGCCGGGCCGCCATGCTCAGGGGCCAGCGGTGCCCCGTCGTACTCGAGAGCGACGAAGGCCTGGCCATTGAGGAGGTCGGGCAGCGGCAGGTTGGTGGTGTAGTCAGGATCCGCGAACGCAATCGCGAACCGAGCTTCTGGCAGGAGCTCCACGCCCTCGAGCAGCGTGTCAACGCTGACGCCGCGCCAGCGGGTGTCAAGCTTGGACCAGCGAGTCACACAGTGGATGTCGGCGGTGAAATCTCGGGCGGGCAGCCCGCGAAACTCGGCCCAGGTCCAGCGCGTGGGACTTCGTACCAGGCCCGTCAACTCGAATGACCAGGCTCGAGCGGGATGATCGGCGTGGGGCCGGCGGAGAGCACCGGGAAGTCGGCGACGAGGTGCTGGCCTGGCGGCACGCGCTCGGCGACCGCGTTCGCGGTGCGTGTCCGCCGGCCGACGAAGCCGCGTGAGACGAAGCCGTTCATAGCCCCTCCTCTCCTACGCGCCGCTTCGGCGCCGCCGTACGGCTGCCTCGGCAGGATAGGCGTAGGCACGCGCCGGATTGGCCACGGTCATGATGTGGAACTGCTCCTCGGTCACCCCGCGCTCACGCAGCAGCGGCCAGAAGTGGTTGATCACGTGGCCGTAGCCGACTCCTCCGTTGATCGCGAGTGCGTCCACCTCACAGATGTCGTTGCCGAGCAGGATGCGCTCGCCGTATCCCTCGCGCCAGAGCATGACCACGTTGTCGGCCCGGACCTCGAGCGGCGAGTAGCCCGTGATGAAGGCGAGGTTGTCGACGCTGAGCCAGGCTCCGCTCGCCGCGATCGCCAGCAGGCCGCGCCGCTCTCGGCGATCGCCGAGATGGCTGATGATGACCCGCTCCGATGGGATGCCTTCTTCGCCCAGCAGGGCGATCTGCTCGAGAGCCAGCTCTCCCGAGTGGGTCGTGTGGGTCAGGATGGGACAGCCCGTGCGGCGACTTGCCCTGGCCGACGCGCGGAACACGCGCTCCTCGGCCGGCGTGATCACGCCGCGCTCGGTGCCGATCTCGCCGATGAACCCGGGTCGGATCCCGGATTGGCCCACTCCCTCGGTCAGTTCGCGCACCAAGAGGTCTGCAAGGTCATTGGTGGAGGTGGTCGAGATCTCCGGCGGGTAGACGCGCTCGCGGTACCAGCCGGCGCCCATCACGATGTGGACGCCGCTTTCCTCACTCACTCGGCGCAGCGCTTCGGGGTTGCGCTTGAGGCCGCCGTTGGTCGGGTCGCAGATCGCGCCGCCGCCAGCCACCCGGTACCGCACGAGCTCGCTCACCGCGGTCTCCTCGTCGTCGAGAATCACCGCGTAGGACTTGAAGATGTCCCAGCCGTCCATCAGGACGTGATCGTGGCTGAGGGTGACTCCAAGCTCGGCCGGAGCGATCGGCCCGCGGACCGTCACCACCTCGAGGCGCTCGTCGGTCCGGATGTCGGGTGCTGTCATAGGGCGAGGATAGCCAGCGCACGGCAGCTGCGGCCGGCCCGCGCGGTGCGGTTGAGCAACGAATCGCGTAATTGCAGGATCGACAACCACCTGCGAGTTGGCTAGCCTCTTGGTCCCGGGGCTGACCGGTACTTCCGTACTGGTCGGTACCTCGTGGTTCGTCCGGACGAAGGAGGAGGTCGCCCGGCCGAACACGGGTCGGCCCCGCGGGTCGCAGGCCCGAAGCTCGGCGCCCGGGCACGCCGCCTCGCGCCAGGAGAAACCCCGACCGCCCGTCGGGGTTTCTCTGCGTCCGGGGACACGGAGGACCGCTGAAGAACGCTGACGCCTGCGCTTCGGGTCTCGGCAGGCGCCGACCGCGAGCGCTGTACGCTCCGGCCACCAAGCAGGAGATGACGATGACAAACGGGAACGATCGCCACGAACCCGATGAAGGCAGGGCATGGGCTGGTGGCGGCGGGGCCCACGCCATGGGTGGCGATGCCGAATCGACCGGGGGCGAGCAGATGGGCGCGGCCCCCGGCGCATCCGTCACGGCGCAGCAGATCCTCAGTCAGCTGCAGGCGATGATCGATACCCTCACCACGCAGTCGGCCCCGGTCGTGCGCGAGATCGGCGCCAAGGCAGCGGAGCTGGCTGCCATCGCTGCTGAGCGCGCCGGTCCCCTGGCGCATCGCGCGGCTGAAAAGACCCAGGAAGTGGCGGCGCGCGTCGCCGAACGATCGCGCACCTTCGCCGAGGACATGCGCCGCCAGGCCGAGGCCGCGCGCGAGAGCATGAGCGGCGACGAACGTCCGGGCACGACCGACGGCCGCACTGACCCTCGCGACTCCGCCGGCCAGTCCGGGCCGACCGCCTAGCAGCAGCTCCGACTCCGCGGCCAGGCGCTCCGGCGCCGCGGCCCCCGTGAGGGTCGGCCCGGTGGTGTCACCCTGCGCACGCCCTGTGGCCGGACGCCGACGGCGATGCCACAATCTGGCGCCATGACCGGCAGCGCGCTGTTCCTGACGCCATTCATTCGGCGATTTGCCTGGTACGCAAGGCATGTCGCTGGGGCGGTCGATCGGCGCACGGTCGCTGCCGGCCTGTTGCTCATCGTGTTGATGGTGCTCCTGGCGACGCTGCTGGTCACCATCTTCGAGCAGGCGTACACGCTCGACTCGATCGCCTCGTCCTTCAACTGGGCGCTGCTGGCGATCATCGGTCGCGCACCGACGACCTACGTCACCACCATCGGCGGCTGGGCGGTGTACTGGGTGATGGCGTTGTTCGGGGTCCTCGTCGTCGCCACGGTCACTGCTTCGATCGTGGGCGCAGTCGTCAACTCGCTGATCCAGGAGGGGCGCGGCATGGGTACGTCCGGGTTCCGGGACCACGTGGTGGTGTGCGGCTGGAACGCCACGGCGCGCGACCTGATCGGCGAATTGCAGCGCGACAACCGGCAGCTCCGGATCACCCTGATCACCAACTCGGAGAAGAACCCGGCGCCCGAGGGGGTGTATTTCGTGCGGGGCGACTCCACCGAACCGCCGGACCTTGAGCGCGCGGGCGTCCGGGAGGCCGCGGCCGCCCTGCTATTCCCCATCTCCGACACCCCCGACGCCGACATGCGATCGATCCTGACGGCGCTCACCATCCGCTCACTCTCGCCGAAGGTCCGGATCGTGGTCGAGGTGAACGACCCCAAGCATGCCGGTCACGTGCGCCGTGCAGGTGCCGACGAGGTCCTGATCACGTCTGCCATCGCGTCGCGCCTCCTGGCTCGATCGGCGCTCTACCCGGGACTGACCGACCTGATCGCCGACCTCGTCTCTGCCGGCGGCAGCGAGCTGCACCGAGTGAGCCTCCCCCCGGACATGGTCGGCCTCGATTTCGACGAGGCCGCGTATCGCCTTCGCCAGCAGCACCAGGCGACTCTTCTCGCAGTGCGCCGGGGCGAGCGGGTCCTGTTCGCTGACGCCTCGGGCATGGCCCTGCGCGCGAACGATGACCTGATGGTGGTCGCGGAGCGTCTCGGCCGCCTGGTGCCAGCCGAACTGCGAGCCGCCGATGGCGGCCGGACGCCGAATCTTGCAGCCGACGGATCGTCCGTCTCCGGCCAGCCAGCGGGAGAGGCGACCGGCGCCGCCGCACTCGCGGGCGAGGGGTCGTGAGCATCCTGCTGACGGGCGCGACCGTCATCCACGGCGATCCCGCAGTCTCCCCGCGCCGCGCCGATGTCCTCCTCGAAGGCGATCTCATCGCGGGCGTCGACCACCCCGGTGCGTTCGATGCCCACCCAGACGTCACCGAACGTGTCGACCTCATCGGCGCCACCCTGCTGCCGGGCCTCATCGACTGCCACGTGCATCTGGTGATGACCGGTGCGCCGGGCGCACCCCATGAGCTCGACGACCGCAGCCTGGCCGACTGGATCCTGCTCGCAACGGGCCTTGCCCAGCTTCACCTGGCGGCCGGCGTCACGACGGTGCGCGACCTGGGCGGCTAGGACGAGGTCGTATTCCCCCTCCGGGATGCGATCGCAAGCGGCGTGATCGCGGGTCCGCGCGTCCTCGCGGCGGGGCTGGTGGTCACGACCTCCAACGGCCACGGCAACCGGATCGGCGCCCACGCCGACGATGCGGCGGCCATGCGTGCCGCGGTCGAGGGCCGCATCGCGGCCGGCGCCGACGCCATCAAGATCGTCGCGACCGGCGGCGTGCACACCCCAGGCTCCGACCTGCTCGCCGCGCAGTACACCGAAGACGAACTGAGCGCCGGAATCCACGTTGCCCACGCGGCCGGCCGCACCGTCGGGAGCCACGCTTCGAACCCGGTCGGGATCACGAACGCGGTCCGGGCAGGCGTCGACAGCATCGAGCACGGGGTCCTGCTCGACGACGCGAGTGCCGCCGCGATGGCCGAGCACGGCACCACGTTCGTACCGACGCTCGCCGCGACGCATCTCTTCGGCCCGCACGCCGACACCGATCCGTCCATCCCGGACTACGTCCGCGAGAAGGCGGCCATCACCGTGCCCGCGCACCGCGAGAACTTCCCACGGGCCGTGCGGGCGGGCGTGCGCATGGCGACGGGCACCGACGCGGGCAGCTCGTTCGTGGCGCACGGCGTCGTCTCGCACGAGGTGGAGCTGCTCGGGCGGTACGGACTTTCAGCACTGGAGGCGATCGCCGCCGCGACGCTCAACTCGGCGCGGCTGCTGCGACTGGACGCCGAGATCGGCACGATCGCCACCGGGCGCCGCGCCGACCTCCTTGTGGTCGAGGGCGATCCGCTGCTCGACCTGCAGGCGTTGCGGCACGTGCGGCACGTCGTTCGCGGCGGCCGGTTCGTCGGTGGTCGGCACCTCGTCCGGCCGGACTGGCCGCTGGCCTGAGGGGCCGCGAGCCTCTGCGAGGTGTGCCGTCGAGCGAGGCGGCGAGCCTGAGACCGGGACGCACGTGTTGCCCCGATGGTCATGGGACCGATGGTGCGCGGCCACACCACAAAGTCGCGTTGGATGGGTGGTGTGGTGCGCGCTGATACGGTAACGAGGCTTCCGTGGCCTCCAAAGGTACTGGACCAGTACCGGGGTCATGGAGATACTGGTGTCGCGTCAGGCGAGTCTCGGGTGCCGATTCCGCATCCCGACGGCCTCGTTGCTCGCGTTCTCGTGCCCGGAGATCCAGCAGTCGAGGTGAATACGGATGAGGATCTCGCGTCGCG
>VGPE01000007.1 GCA_016875645.1 Chloroflexota bacterium | reverse complement strand
ATCGAGCGGCGGAGCGGGCACGGCGGCAGGGAGCGCGCCCGCGGACGGTGCCGCGAGCCGCCCGAATGGCGCCCCGTACTGCTCCTGCCAGTCCCGCCCGGGTGATCGCGCCGCGGAGACGCTCGCGAGCCCGCTCGGGCGCGCCCAAGGGGCGCAAGCACCACTCGAAGCGTGATTCGTACTGCTCCTGCCAGTTCCAGGCCGGGTGCAGGAGGCAGGACCAACGCCCGCGAAGCGCAGACGCCGCGGAGGCGCACCCGCGGTGGACGGCGACGCGCGCGGAAGGGCACGACCGGAGGCCCGGCACGCCCGGCACGCGCCGCAGGCGCGTGCGGAATCCCGTTGTGACTCCCCCCGCATTCCAGTAACTTCATCCCCAGTGAACCGCCGCCGAGTGGGGCTTCGCGCGGCGTCCAGCCTGAGGCAATGGCGATGTGCGGGATCGCGGGCTACCTGTCGAAGACCAGCACCGATGAGCCGATCGGACGCGTACTGCTGGACATGCTCACCGGTCTCGCCCGGCGCGGCCCAGATTCAGCGGGCATGGCCTGCTTCAGGGGCGGCACGGACGGCACCAGCGTCGCCTGGGTCCGGCTCCCGACGGACCTGGATCCGGTGACCGCCGAGGCGATCGTCCAGGAGCGCCTGGCCGGCCTCGCCGAGGTGCGCAGCCTGGAGCGCCACGGCGACACCGTCCGCCTCCAACTCTGGCTCGATGGGTCGGCGCGCGATGTCAGTCGCGCCCTGGAGCGTCCGGGCGAGGACTTCGAGGTGGTCAGCCTGGGCGAGCACCTGGAGCTGGTCAAGCAGGTCGGTGCGCCGGGCGGCCTGGCCGCCACCTACGGCGTGGCCCAGATGCGCGGGTCGCACGGGATCGGGCACACGCGGCTCTCCACGGAGAGCAAGGTGGATCTGTCGCATTCCCAACCCTTCTGGGCGCACGGCGCGGCCGACATCGCGACCGTCCACAACGGGCACATCACCAACTACGACCGCCTGCGGCGCATCTACGAGCAGCAGGGCGTGCGCTTCTTCACCGAGAACGACTCCGAGGTCATCGGTGTGTACCTGGCCGACCAGCTGGGCCGCGGCCGGACGCTCGAGCAGGCCGTGGCGAATTCGCTCGACGACCTGGACGGCTCCTTCACCTACCTGGTCGCGACCCCGGATCTCATCGGCTACGCGCGTGATCCGTTCGCCCTCAAGCCGCTTGTCACGGTCGAGACCGACACCTACGTGGCGATGGCCAACGAGGAGATCGCGATCCGCGCCGCGCTTGGCGACGCCGGCGTTGCTCATGAGCCGAGCGGGCACGTCTACCGGCTCTGGAAGCGCCGCGCGAGCCCGGCCGCCGACACCGCGGACGCGGCGGCGTGACCGTCTCCGCCGAAGGCACGAGCGTCGTCGTCGAGGTCGGCGACCGGCCGATCCGCGACGTCAACCGCGAGATCCGCTCACTCCTCGATCCCGGGCGGACCATCACGGTGCGCCACCCCGGCGCGCACCACAACATCGGGGTCGCCCTGCTGGCGCCGGGGCGCGTGGTCCTGGAGGGCAGCGCGGGCTACTACTGCGGCGGCATGAACGACGGCGCGACGATCGAGATCCGCGGGAGCGCGGGCTGGGGCGTGGCCGAGGGCATGCTGTCCGGCACGGTGATCGTTGACGGCAATGCCGGCTCATCGGCGGCCGCGTCCATCCGGGGCGGCGAGGTGGTGGTGCGGGGCGACTGCGCCGCGCGCGCCGGGGTGTCCATGAAGGGCGGCCTGCTGCTGATCGCCGGGAACGCGGGCTACATGACGGGCTTCATGGCCCAGAAGGGCGTCATCGTGATCTGCGGGAACGCGGGCGAGGCGCTGGCGGACTCCATGTACGAGGGCGTGGTCTTCGTGGGCGGCGAGATCGCGGCGCTGGGCAACGATGCGGTGATCGAGGCGCCAACGGCCGATGACGAGCTGAAGCTGGCCGACGCGTTCACACGCCACGGGATTGCCCGGCCGGCGCGGCTGCGCAAGATCGTGGCCGGTCGCGAGCTCTGGAACTTCGAGCACAGCGAGCTCGAGACGTGGCGGCACGCGCTGTGAGCGGCCGCAATGACCGTGAGCCGTTGCGGGTCAGCCCGGTCTACACGCCGCGCGTCATCGAGGAGATCCAGGACAAGGCGCAGCTGGGGCGGTATCGGATCCGGGGCTTCGGGACGCTGCGCGAGCGGCCCCTCCCCTCCCTCGACGACCTGACGTTCCTGCCCGCCTCGCTGACGCGCATCCCGCTCGAGGGGTACCGCGAACGCTGCGAGACCAGGACGGTCCTCGGCACGCGCTACGCGGAGCGCCCGATCGAGCTCGACATCCCGATCATGATCACGGGCATGTCCTTCGGGGCCCTGTCCTGGAACGCGAAGGTAGCGCTGGCGAAGGGCGCCGCGACGGTGGGGACCAGCACGACGTCGGGCGACGGCGGCATGCTGCCCGCCGAGCGCGAGCACAGCCGCACCATGGTCGTGGAGGTCCTGCCGAGCCGCTACGGCGCCAACGTCCACCACCTGCGCCAGGCAGACGGCCTGGAGCTCACGATCGGCCAGGGCGCCAAGCCCGGCACGGGCGGCCTCCTGCTGGGCTCCAAGGTGAGCGGCGAGATCGCCGCGATCCGCGACCTGCCGGCCGGCGTCGACCAGCGGTCGCCGGCGCGCCACCCTGACTTCCTCGGGCCTGACGACATGGTCATCAAGATCGAGGAGTTGCGCGAGGCCACGGACTGGCAGGTCCCGATCTTCGTGAAGATCGGCGCGACCCGCGTTTTCGACGACGTGAAACTGGCCGCCAAGTGCGGCGCCGATGTAGTGGTGGTGGACGGCATGGAGGGGGGCACTGCCGCCTCGCCCGAGATCCTCCAGGACCACACGGGCATCCCGACGCTGGCGGCGATCGTGGAGGCGCGTCGCGCGCTCGAGGACGCCGGCATGTTCGGCAAGGTGCAGCTCATTGCCGCGGGCGGGATCCGGAGCGGCGTGGACGTCGCCAAGGCGCTCGCGCTGGGCGCCGATGCGTGCTACATCGGCACCGCCGCACTCATCGCGCTCAACTGCAACCGGCCGATCTACCTCGAGGACTACGCGGCACTGGGCACGGAGCCCGGAGCCTGCCACCACTGCCACACCGGCCGCTGTCCGGTCGGGGTGACCACGCAGGATCCGGCCCTCATGGCCCGTCTGCCGGTCGACGAGGCGGCCGGCCGCATCGCCAACTTCCTGACCGCGATGACGCTCGAGGTCCAGATGATCGCCCGTGCCTGCGGCAAGGCCAACATCCACGACCTGGACCCCGAGGACATGCGTGCCCTGACGCTGGAGGCGTCCCTGATCACCGGCATCCCTCTGGTCGGCATGCACGGGTCCTCCCACCAGGCCCACGTCACCGTACCGCACGCGTAGGGCAGGCGGCCACCACCGTGTCGTTCCTTCTGTCGTGCCCGCTGTGCGGGCCGCGCGACGTTTACGAGTTCCGCTTCGGCGGGGAGGCGCAGGCGCGCCCGACGCCCGGGGCCGACCAGCGGTCCTGGGGCGAGTACCTCTACATGCGGACCAACGTCTCGGGCGTGGAACGGGCGTGGTGGTTCCATCGTGCCGGGTGCCGGCGCTGGTTCCAGGCGGAGCGCGACACCCGTACCAACACCGTGATCCGGACCGGCTGGGCGCCCCTGGGCGGTAACCTCCCCAGTGGCAACTCGAGCGGCTCCGATGGCTGAGCGCCTCGGTGGGGGCGGACGGGCCATCAACTTCAGCTGGAACGGCCGGCGCCACGAGGGCCGGGACGGCGATACCGTCGCATCGGCCCTGCTCGCCGACGGCGTCGAGGTCCTGAGCCGCAGCTTCAAGTACCACCGGCCTCGGGCAATCCTGTGCGACGCCGGCCGCTGCCCGAACTGCATGGTCAACGTGGACGGCATCCCGAACGTCCGCTCCTGCGTCACCCCTCTGCGCGAGGGGATGGACGTGCGGCCGCAGAACGCCTGGCCATCGATCGGATTCGACGTGATGTCGCTGACCGACCGGTTCAACCGGTTCCTGCCGGTCGGCTTCTACTACAAGACCTTCATCCGGCCGCGCGCGCTCTGGCCGCTGTACGAAACCGTTCTCCGCCGTGCGGCCGGCATCGGCAGGATCGACGAGCACGGGCACCCCGAACTCCATCCGCGCAAGCGCCACATGTTCGCGGACGTGGCCGTGATCGGCGGCGGGCCGGCGGGTTGCCTCGCGGCGCTCGAGGCGGCCGCGGCCGGCGCACAGGTGGTGCTGATCGACGACCAGCCCGAACTGGGGGGCCACCTCCGGGTCCGGACCAGCGAGGTCGCGGGCGACCAGCGGCTGGAGGGCCTGTCCGGACGCGAGGCCGCCGCGCGACTGCGCGAACTGGTTGCGGCCGAGCCCCGCATCGAGCACCTGGCTGACGCCACCGCCGCCGGCCTGTACGAGGGCAACCTGATCGGGGTCACCCAGGGCGCCACCTTCGTGCGGCTCCGCGCGCCGCAGATCGTCCTTGCGACCGGCCAGGCCGAACGGCCGATGCTGTTCCGGGACAATGACCGGCCGGGGATCATGCTCGCGTCGGCGGTGCTGCGGCTGGTCTGGCTCCAGCGCGTCCGGCCAGCGCCCGAGGCCGTCGTGCTGACCGACGACGATCACGGCTGGCGACAGGCCACGGAGCTGATCGCGGCGGGAGTCGGGGTGACGGCGCTTGTCGACACGCGGCCCGACGCGGCGGCCGCTGGCCGCAGCGTGCCGGCCGAGCGCGCGGCACTGCGAGCAGCCGGCGTGGAGATCCTGGCCGGCGCCCGGCCAGAGCGGGCTCTGGGTGGCCGGCACGTCACGGGACTGCGGATCCACACGCCCGCGGGCGAGCGCGACCTGCGCACGGGCCTCGTCGCGCTCGCCGGCCGACCCGAGCCGGTCCTCTCGCTCCTCGCGCAGGAAGGCGTGCGAGCCCGCTGGGACGACCAGTTGGGCGAGTTCGTGCCGGGAGATCCCCCGGCGGGCATCACCGTCGCCGGCCACATGCGCGGCGCGGGGGAGGACCCTCTGGTCCTCGCGGGCGGCGCCCTCGCTGGCCGTGCTGCGGGGATCGCCGCGCGAGGTCTTGCGGCGGATGGGACGGCGGATCGGATCCGCGACCACGAGCGCCGCGTTGCCGAGACCGTCGCCGGGCGCACGCCACCCGCCCCGCTGCCCAGACCGGGGGGCGGCAAGCAGTTCGTCTGCTTCTGCGAGGACGTGACGGCGAAGGAACTCAAGCAGGGCATCGAGGAAGGCTTCGACACCCTGGAGACACTCAAGCGCTACAGCACCGTCATGATGGGTCCCTGCCAGGGGAAGATGTGCCACGGGCTCTCGGCGCGCGTTCACGCCGGGCTGGCCGACTCATCACCGGCCGTGACCGGGCTGACCACTGCGCGGCCGCCCTTTCAGCCGATCTCGATCGCCGCCCTCGCGGGCCCGCACCTGTCGCGGATCCGGCGCACGGCCATGCACGAGCGCCACGACGCGCTCGGCGCGAAATGGATCGACATGGGGGACTGGAAGCGACCGCTCCACTACGGTGACGTGGCGGCCGAAGTGCGCGCCGTCCACGAAGCCGTGGGCCTGATCGATGTGAGCACCCTCGGGGCGCTCGACGTCTCGGGCGCCGACGCCGGCGAGTTCCTCGACTGGATCCACCCCAACCGCTTCAGCGACCTCCGCGTCGGGCGCGTGCGCTACCGGGCCATGCTCGACGACGCGGGCATCGTCATCGACGACGGCGCGGTCGCGCGCCTGGCGGCGGAGCGCTTCTTCGTCTCCACGACGACCGGCAACCTTGACGGGGTCGACCAGTGGCTGCGCTGGTGGCTGGCCGGCAGTCAGCGGCGCGTCGCCGTCACGGACGTGACCGGGCACTACGCCGCCGTCAACCTCGCCGGCCCGCGAGCCCGGGAGGTGATGGCGAAGGTGACCGACCTGGACGTCTCGAGGGCCGCCATGCCGTACCTCGCGGCGGTGGAGGGGCTGGTGGCAGGCGTCCCGGCAGTGATCCTGCGCATCGGTTTCGTCGGCGAACTCGGCTTCGAGATCCACGTCCCGGCGGATTACGGCGCGCACCTCTGGGACACGCTCGTCCAGGCGGGGCGGCCGCTCGGCCTGGCGCCCTTCGGCGTGGAGGCGCAGCGGGTCCTGCGACTGGAGAAGCAGCACGCGATCGTCGGCCAGGACACCGACGCGCTCTCGACCCCGCTGGAGGCGGGCATGGGCTGGGTCGTCAAGGCGGAGAAGCCCGACTTCATCGGCCGCGATTCGAGCGCCGCCGTGGCCGGGCGCGGGCCGCGCCAGGTGCTGACCGGCTTCGAGATCGTCGAGGGCGGCGTGCCGGCCGAGGGCGCAGCGATCGTCCGTCACGGCACCGCGATCGGGCGCGTGACCTCATCCAAGTGGAGCCCGACCCTCAACCGGGCGATCGGCCTTGCCTGGCTCACCAGCGATGAGGCGGTGGAGGGCCGCTCGCTGACGATCCGGTTGGGCGTCGGTCGCGAAGGGCAGACGAGCTCAGCGGTCGTGCGGACGCGGCCGTTCTATGACCCCGACGGCGAGCGGCTCCGATCGTGAGCCCCGAGGCAGTCACCCCGATTCGCCGCAGCCCGCTGGAGTCGATTCACGCGCGCCTCGGGGCGCGCTGGCGCTCCGAGACGGAACGCTGGCCGGTGTCATACGGCGACGAGGAGGACGAAGCCCGGATCGTGCGCGAGGGGATCGCCCTCGCGGAGCCAGGCCCCTACGACAAGATCGCGGTGCGCGGCAGATCCACGCTGGTGGACCTGCGCTGGCTCGGACTCGCCGCCGGGGCTGGCCGTCTCGAGCCTGCGCGCACGCCGGGTGGCATCAACGCCTGGGTCCCCGCCGAGGACGAGGCGATCCTTGTCCGGCTGGCCGGGGTCGGTGCCCCGCGGGGCCGGGCGGCCACCGTTGCCACCGAGAGCCTCGCCGAGATCGCCGAGAAGCTCCGCTCCGCTGGGCCGTCGGTGACCGACGTCAGCTCCGGCTACACCGTATTTCGACTGGTCGGCCCGCGGCTCCACGCCTTGCTGCAGGAGCTCTCCCCGGTCGATCTCTCCGCCCGCGCCGTGCCGGACCTTGGCATCGTGGCTGCGGTGGTGGTGGGCTGCCGGATGCTTCTCGCGCGTCGAGACCACGACGGCCTGCCGGGATTCGTCCTGCTCGTGGTCCGCGATGAGGCAGCCTACGTCTGGGACTCGATCGTCGAACTCGGGGCAACCCACGGCCTCCGTCCGGTCGGCGCCGCGGCATTCCGGTCGCCCGACCTGACCGAGGCCCACGGTGCCGTTGGGGGCGTGCGATGATCGGCCCGCTCCGCCGGCTGCGGATGGGCGTCGCAAAGTCGCTCAAGCCCAGCTACGACGTTGTGATCATCGGCGGCGGCTCACACGGGCTGGCGACCGCCTACGAGCTCAGCAAGCTCGGCGTGAAGAATGTCGCCGTGCTCGACCGCTCCTACCTCGGGTCGGGTGCAAGCACGCGCAACACGGCCATCATCCGCTCCAACTACCGGACCGCTCAGGGCGTCGCCTTCTACGACGAATCCGTCAAGCTGTACGAGCGGATGTCGGTCGAGCTGGGCCTCAACGTCCTCTTCAGCCAGCACGGCCACCTGACGCTAGCCCACACCGAACTCGCGATCGCCGGCCTCCGCGTCCGTGCCGAGACCAACCAGCTGCTTGGGGTCGACAGCCGGGTGATCTTCCACGACGAGATTCGCAGGATCGCACCCGCGCTCGACCTCTCGAGCCGGCCGCGCTTCCCGATTCAGGCCGCGCTCTTCCACCCGCCGGGCGGCATCATCCGCCACGACGCGGTCGTCTGGGGCTACGCGAGGCGCGCGCAGGAGCGGGGCGTCGACCTTCACCCGTACACCGACGTGACGGGCATTGACGTGGTCGAAGGCCGCGTCACGGGCGTCCAGACCTCGCGCGGGCCCGTCCGGGCCGGCATCGTGGTCAACGCCACGGCCGGCTGGGCGTCCACGATCGCGCAGATGGTCGGCCTGCGCCTGCCCATCGTCACGCACCCGCTCCAGGCGCTGGTCACCGAGCCGCTCAAGCCGTTCCTCGATCCGGTCCTCGTGTCCGCGACGCTGCACGTGTACGTCAACCAGACCGACCGCGGAGAACTCGTCATCGGGGCGGAGATCGACCCATACGCCTCCTACAGCATGCGCTCCACCCTGCCCTTCCTGGAGACTTCCGCCAGCCACGCCCTGGAACTGCTGCCCGCGATCGCCGGCGTCAAGGTGCTGCGCCAGTGGGCCGGGATCTGCGACATGACCCCCGACTACAGCCCGATCATGGGCATCACCCCCGTCGGCGGGTTCCTCGTGGACGTCGGGTGGGGCACGTACGGGTTCAAGGCCGCACCCGTCTCGGGCAAGCGGATGGCAGAGCTCATCGCAACTGGCCGCGTGCCGGATCTCATCGCGCCGTTCGCACTGGAGCGGTTCTATACGGATTCACTCATCGGGGAGAAGGCCGCCGCTGCGGTTTCTCATTGACAATGGACCTGGCCCCGGGCACCGGCCCGAGGTCAGGCAGCCGCCGTTTCTCATTCGCAGGCGCTTCGGGGAGGGGTTGGAGATGACCGGCGACGCCGTCCTTGACCGCAGCGGCAACGGGTTGGCGGGCGCCACCGAAGCCGAGATCGCCGAACGCCTGCGCCGTGACGGCGTGGAATACCTGCTGGCCCAGTGGGTCGACATCCACGGGACGCCGCGTGTCAAGGGCGTGCCCGCCTCGGCGCTGTCGCAGTTCCTCGGCGGCTCGGCCGGATTCGCCGGCGCCGCGACCGTCGGCATGGGCCAGGGCCCGCACAGCCATGACCTCGTCGGGATGCCGGACTTCGCGGGCTACACGGTGGTCCCGTGGGAGGACGGCGTCGCCCGCGTCCCTCTCGACATCACCGTGGACGGCAAGGCCTGGCCCTACTGCTCGCGAACCACGCTCAAGCGGGCGCTCGAACGGCTCGCGAAGCTGGGCTACGAGATGAAGGTGGGCGTCGAAGCCGAGCATATGCTGGTGACACGCCGCCCGGACGGGACGATCGCGCCGTTTGATCCGACGGGCTCCGACACGCTCGAGAAGCCCTGCTACGACTTCAAGGGGCTCGCGGCGAACCTGGGCTACCTGCGCGACCTGGTCCGCTACATGGAGCACCTCGGCTGGGAGCCCTACGCGTCTGACCATGAGGACGCGACTGCCCAGTTCGAGCTCAACTGGAAGTACGCCGACGCGCTCACCACCGCCGACCGGTACACCTTCTTCAAGATGATGACGTCACAGGTCGCGCGCCGGTACGGCGCGATCGCGACGCACATGCCCAAGCCGTTCTCGAACCTGACGGGGAACGGGTCGCACTTCCACTTCTCCCTCTGGGACGGCGCAGGCAACGCGGCGTTCGTGGACCCGGCCGATCCGCGCGGCCTCGGTCAGTCCAGGCTGGCATACCACTTCCTCGGTGGTCTGCTCGCCCACGCACGGGCGCTCACGGTCCTGATCGCCCCGACAGCCAACTGCTACAAGCGGCTCTCCATCGGCAGCTACCTGACCGGCGTGCGCTCGGGCTTCACCTGGACGCCCGCGTTTATCACCTACGGGGACAACAACCGGACGCACATGTTCCGAACGCCCGAGCCCGGCCGCTTCGAGTGCCGCGTCGTCTCGGGAGCGGTCAACCCGTACCTCGGCACGGCGGGCTTCATCGCCGCCGGCATCGACGGCATCGAACGCGAACTGGACCCGGGCGAGCCGATGATCGGGCGGAACATGTACGAGCTCGCGCTCGAGGACGTGCGGGCGCGCGGCATCCGCCACATCCCGCAATCGCTCTCGGAGGCGCTCGACGAGTTCGAGGCGGACGAGGTGGTCCAGTCTGCCCTGGGGCCGGAGCTCGCGAAGGAGTTCCTGGCGGTGAAGCGGCGCGAGTGGGTCCGCTATCACAACACCGTCGGCCAGTGGGAAGTCGACCAGTACCTCACGCTCTTCTAGTGGGCGACGCGAAGCCGGCCGTGACGAGCACCGGGGTCAGCGCCTCGGAGGGCGCCCAGGTCAACGGCAACGGGCCGGCCGGCTCGTTGCTCGAGGAGGAGATCGGCCAGTCCATCGCGTCGACGCTGCGCGCTCTGCGGCGCGACCGGAACATGACGCTCCAGGACGTCGCCGATCGCGCCGGCCTCTCGCTGGGCATGGTGTCCAAGATCGAGAACGCCCAGGCGTCGCCCAGCCTGAGAACCCTGGCCCAGCTGTCGCAGGCGCTGGCGGTGCCGGTTCCGCTGTTCTTCCGCGAGCTGTCGGACCAGGAGGATGCGTCCTTCGTGCGCGCCGGCGAGGGCATCGAACTGGCACGGCCCGATTCGCGGCACGGCTACCGCTACCAGCTGCTCGCCGCGCAGCTCGGTTCGCGGCGGGTGCTCCAGCCGTATCTCGTCACCATCGCCCGCGACGCGGAACCCTACCCGCTCTTCCAGCACACGGGCAGCGAGTTCATCTACGTGCTGGAGGGGAGCCTCACCTACCGGTACGGCACCACCACCTACGACCTCTCGCCGGGCGACTCCCTGCTGATCCACGGGGCCGTGCAACATGGTCCCGAGACCCTGATCCACCTCCCGATCCGCCTCCTCTCGATCACGATGACGAGAAGCGACGAGGCCATCGATCGGCCGTGACCGTTCGCCGCGACCCTGCCCGGAGGATCCATTGAGCAACTCGCCCGAGGTCATCGTCATCGGCGGCGGGATCATGGGCTCGAGCACACTGTTCGAGCTCACCCGGAGCGGCGTCGACGCGCTGCTCCTGGAGGCCGACCCGACGTTCGGCGGCCGGGATTCCTCCAAGACGGCCGGCATCATCCGCACGCACTACTCCAACCCCGAGGTCGTGCGGATGGCGATCCGCGGACGAGAGATCTTCCGCGACTTCCCGCAGCTGACCGGGGCGCCGCCGGTCCTCCATGACATCGGCTACGTCTTCCTCGCCTCGGCCGAGAACGTCGAACAGGCGCGGGCCAACACCGCGATGCAGCGCTCCGAGGGCGCACAGGTGGACGAACTGCCGCCGAGCGAGCTCGACCGATTCGCGCCCGGGGCCGCCCGCGACGGGATCGCCGCCCTGTTCCACGAGCGAGTGTCGGGTTATGCGGATCCCGTGCCGGCCGCCGAGGGCTTCATCGCGGCGGCTGTGCGGGCGGGCGCCCGGGCGCGCTCGGGCGTGCGAGTGTCGCGTCTGCTGCGTGAAGGGGACGCCATCGTGGGCGTGGCGACACCCGAGGGTGAGATCCGAGCGAGCGCCATCGTGCTCGCCGCGGGCGCATGGTCGAAGCCCCTGGCGGCCACAGCGGGCGTGGACCTGCCCATCACGTTCTCCGTCGAGCAGGAGCTGCTGCTCTCGGTCCCGTCGGCCTCGGCGCCCACGGTCTCGATCTCCAACTCGGTCGACGCGGTCTATGAGCACCCCGAGCTGGGGCTGGCCGTCGCGCCGGGCCGCATGGGCGTGCTCGTGGGCACGGGCTTCCCCAAGTCCTACCCGGCGGGCGATCCGGAGCGCTACCCCGACCAGGACGCCCTGCCCGATCTCGTGGACGAGCTCCGCCGCCGGCTCGCCATCCGCCAGCCGGCCCTCGCCGAGGCCGAGGTTGTCGCCCCGCGCCTGGGCCTGTACGACATCACGCCCGACTGGCATCCGTTCCTCGGCCCCACCGACCAGGTCGCCGGGCTGATCCTGTTCACGGGCGGCAGCGGGCATGGCTTCAAGATCGCGCCGGCCATGGCAGAGATGGTCGCCGCGGCGTACTGCGGCAAGCCCGTCGACTACGCCGATATCGGCCACTTCTCGCTGGATCGCTTCGCCCGCGGCGAGCGGTTCGGCTCGACCTACGGCGGCAACCGGGCCTGACGGGGCGTCGCGGCTCGCTCCGCTTCGCGTTGAACTGGCGAGGATCCGACCGGACGCGGTCAGCCGATCACGTGGACGGACGGCGCCTTGAGGATGATCGACACGGGGCGGTCGGGATGCAGCCCCAGCTCCTCAAGTGCCGGGCGCGTGACGGCCGCCACCAGCGGGAAGCCGCAGTCGAGGTGGACGCGGACGAGCGGACCGGCTGGCTCGATGGACACGACGGTGCCGGCGAGCCGGTTGCGGGCACTGACGCCGCCGGACGTTCCGACCGCGTCGGCCACGAGGATGACGTCCTCCGCGCGGATCGAGACCAGGACATCGGCGCCGATCGGGCTCTCACCGACCGCGAGGAGTTCGGCCGTTCCGATGCGCAGGCGCAGCAGGCCCTCTGCGGCCGCGATGACCTGGGCCGGCAGCACCGTCTCCACGCCCACGATCCGGGCCGCCGTCTCGTCGACTGGCTGGTCGAACACCTCGAGCAGGGGCCCGATCTGCAGGATGGCTCCGTCCGCGATGACCGCCACGCGATCGCCGAGAACGATCGCCTCGCTCCGGTCGTGGGTCACCACGATGGCCGGCACGCCGCTGGCTGCCAGCAGCCGGCGCAGGTCCCCTCGCAGTGTTTCTCGAGTGGGCGTATCGAGTGCCGAGAGCGGCTCGTCGAGGAGGAGCAGCCGCGGGCCGCGGGCAAGCGCCCTGGCGAGCGCCACCCGTTGCTGCTGGCCGCCCGACAACTGGCCCGCACGGCGTGCCTCGAGGCCGTCGAGACGGAGAAGGCGCACCAGCTCCGCGATCCGCCACTCCCGTTCGGCGGCGGGCGTGCCGCCCATCCCGAACGCGATGTTCGAGCGGACGTCGAGGTGGGGGAAGAGCGCGAACCCCTGCGGCAGGTAGCCGACCCGACGACGCTGCGGGGGCAGGTCGATCCGTGCCTGCGCATCGAACCAGGTCTCGTCGTCCGCCGCAATCCTGCCGCGGTCGGGCTGCTCCAGGCCCGCGAGACAGCGCAGGATCGTGGTCTTGCCCGAACCCGATGGCCCGAACAGGACCAGCGTGCCGCCACCTTCGAGGTCCACGTCGAACGCCGCGGTGATGGCCGGCCCGCGGCCGAAGCGGCGCTCGACCTCGACGGTCAGCGTCGGGCCGGCCATGGGACCACGGTCAGGCCGCGCAGCCCGTAGGTCAGCGCAAGCACCGCGAACGAGGCGAACAGCAACGGCAGCGCCGTCGCCGCGGCGCCGGCGTAATCGAGCGCCTGAACCCGGTCGTAGATCGCGATCGAAACGGTGCGCGTCTCGCCGGGAACGCTGCCGCCGACCATCAGCACCACGCCGAATTCGCCCAGGGTGTGGGCGAACGTGAGCACCATCCCGGTCAGGATCCCTCCGGCCGACATCGGCATGACGACGCGCAGAAATGTCGCGGGGCCCGAGCGTCCAAGGGTCCAGGCGACCTCGAGAAGGGATCGGTCGACGGCTGCGAACGCGACACTGAACGGCTGGACGGCGAACGGCATGCTGTAGATGACCGAGGCGACGAGGAGGCCCTCGAAGCTGAACGCCAGGCGGCCGCCGGTCGCACCCGCCCAGAGTGCACCGAGCGGACCCTCCGGGCCCATGGCCACGAGCAGGTAGAAGCCGAGCACGGTTGGCGGCAGGATCAGCGGCAGGGCGACCAGCGCCTCCACGAATGGCCGCCAGGGCCGCCGCGTTCGAGCCAGCCAGTAGGCGATCGGCATCCCGAGCATGACGAGGATGACCGTGGTGGCGGCCGCCAGCCGAACCGAGAGCCAGACGGCTTCCCAGTCGATCACGAGGGGGACCGGAGGAAACCGTAGCGGTCGAGGACCGGCCGCCCTTCGGGGCCGAGGACGAAGTCAAGGAACGCACGGGCTTCCGCGGGGTTGATCGCCGTGCCGAGCACGAGGGCGCCCTGCTCGAGCCGCGGATATGTCTCGATCGGCACGATGGCGTAGCGGCCCTGCGCGCGGAGCGGGGCGGCAAGCGCGAGGGAGAGCGCGAAGACACCGGCGTCGGCGTTGCCCGTTTCGACGAACTGGGCAGCCTGCGACACGTTCTCGCCCAGGACAAGCCTGGATTCGAGCTCCTCGTAGATGCGCGCGGCCTTCATCGCGGCCACCGCGGCGCGGCCGTACGGCGCGTGCTCGGGGTTGGCGATCGCGACCGAGCGGACGGCGGGATCGAGCAGTGCCGCAAGGCCCCTCGACTCCACGTCCACCGGCGAATCCGCCCGGACCCACACCACGAGCTGGCCGATGCCGTAGATCCGCGTCGATCCCGGCTCGGCGAGGCCGGCCGTCTCGAGCTCGCGCGGGTATGCCGCGTCGGCCGAAAAGAAGACATCGAAGGGAGCGCCGGACTTGATCTGGGCGACGAAGTTCCCCGACGAGCCGTAGGTCGCCCGGGCCGCGCGACGAGAATCGGCAGCCTTCCAGCTGGCGATGAGCTCGTCCAGCGCATACCGGAGGTCCGCCGCGGCCGCGATGCGGATCGGGACTGCTGACGACGGTCCCGAACCTGCGGGCGCACCCGCGGCGCAGCCGGCCAGGACCAGGGCCAGCAGGAGTCCGCCGGTGCGGTTCAACCCCTGGCCTCTCTCGACGACGGGATCTCCACGATGACGTTGGTCGCCTTGACCACGCACACGGCCTCGTCGCCGACCCGGAGGCCCATCTCATCGACCGCTTCCGCGGTCATGAGGCTCACGACGCGGTGCGGCCCCGCCAGTACCTCGACGACGGCCGCCACGCGATCCTTCTCGATCCGCGTGACGATGCCCGCGAACCGGTTGCGAGCGGACTGGGCGACGATCGGCCGCTCCGTCTCGGTCCGGCGTCGCTCCGCAAGCAGTCGCGTGATCTCCGCGATAGAGACCAGGCGCTGTCCCCCGCTCGAGCGGCCCATCTGCAGCCGGCCGGCGGCTTCCCAGCGCCGCAGCGTCTCAACCGTGACCCCGAGCATCTCTGCGGCGTGCCCAACCCGGATCGCTCCCGCCTCATCGTTGTCTGACATCTCTCAACAATAGCAGCGCGATCCATATCTATACGGTCGAGATCCGCACGTAATCTATCGCTATTTCCGGCGACCGCCCTGGTGGGTGCCGGTGCGTCCAGCAGCACCTGCCCGGGCCGGGCTGGTTCGCGCTCGACTCGACGGCCGGCCTGGCGAGGTGGGCAACGGCTACTCCAGGAACGCGAACGTGGCCAGGAAACGCTCGAAGTCGGGGGCGCGCTCGACCGCGGCCGCGCCGGTCGTGGCGATGATGTAGTTCCGGCCATCGCGCACGGCAAGGACGGTTGCCGCGACCCCGTCAGCCCGGATGAGCAGGGTGGCCGGTTCGCCGCCCAGGATCGTCGGTGCGACGAGGCCTTCGCCCGGATCGACCAGGCGGCGGTAGGCACGGACGAGCTCCCCGAGGGTGGGCGCCCAGACCCGGCGCTGGCTCGGGTGCGGCAGCGCGCTGGGCACGTTGCGGAAGAACGCCGGCTGGGCCTCGGTCCCGACCGAGACGCCGATGACGTGCGAGTACTCGCCACCGGTCAGTCGATCACCGTCGGAAAGACCCACAGCCCCGAGGTTGAGCCCTCGCCATTGGAGACGGTGGCGCCGAAGGGCGGCTCATCCACGAGCAGCGGCACCTGGAAGCCGAGGTCGCGGCTGACGAACAGCCCTGGCCCGAACGTGAGCCCGCCGAGAAACGCCCGGAGCGCGGTCTCCAGATGACTCCAGAACACGAACGCCCGGCGGTCGACGAGGAACAGGGCCGCGGCCGACCCGGGTCCGTAGCCGGGGCCGGTGCCCGGGGTCAGGCGAAGCATCAGCCCCGGCTCCCCGTCGACCGCGATGGCGGCGGACGACTCCGCGCCCGTCCCGATCGCCGCGAGATACGCATCGGTGAGCTGGTCGAGCGTCCGCCCATTGATACGCGCAGTGATGCCCTGACCCAGCAGTGACGCGCCGTTCGCCGGTGTACCGACCGCAACGCTGACCACCGCGTCACCAAGCTGGTAGATGGCGAGCGCGTCGTCGTCGTACAGCATGGGCGTGCCGTCATACGTGACCGCGTACCCCTGGTGCGGCAATGTGACGGTCGCGTGCCGGGTTGCGGCCGGGGCGTGCGTGGTGTCCCGCGCCGCGGACACCTGAACCGTCGCCGCCGGCCGGGGCCGGGGCTCATCGCGATCCGAGCCTCCGAACGCCCCGGCGGCCACGATGGCGGTCCCGATCAGCGAGGCGGCCGCGACTCCCAGCAGGCGTGCGCCGGCGCCACGCCCCTGGGATAGCCGGACCAGTTCCGGCCGCTCGTCCATGACGGGCTGATCATACCAGTGAAGTCGCCCATACGCCGCCGTGAAGGCCGACGGCGCATCGTTGTGCCGTGCAGGACGTCGAGATCGGGCTGGCCCTTCGTGCGCTTCGGCTCCGCGCTCGGCTGACGCAGGCGCAGGCGGCGGCGCGTGCGGGTCTCAGCCAGGCCACGTGGTCGCGCATCGAGCGCGGGCAGCTGGGCCAGGTCACCGTGGACACGCTGCGCGCCGCGCTCGGCGCCGTTGAGGCACGGGGTGAGATCTACGCGCTCTTGCGGGGCGGTGCACTCGGTCGTCTGCGAGACGAGCGGCACGCACGGCTCGTCGGGGCGTCCGCGCACCTGCTCGCACTGACCGAGTGGGATCCGCTGGTCGAGGTGACCTACTCCGTCTTCGGCGAGCGCGGCTCCATCGACGTCCTCGGGCTGCGGCGGGCCCAAACAGCCGCGCTGGTCGTGGAAGACAAGGCCACGTTCAACTCCGCCGAGCCGACGCTGCGAACCATGGACGCGAAGACGCGACTGGCCGCGCAGATTGTGTTCGAGCGCGAAGGCTGGCGGCCGCAGCACGTTTCGCGGCTGCTCATCCTCGAAGCCACGATGACAAACCGCCTGCGCGTGGCCGCTCACGAAGAGCTGCTCGACCGGGCGTTCCCGTTGCGCGGCGATGCGGCCCGCTCCTGGCTTCGGCGGCCGGTCGGGTCGGTGAGTGCACTGCGACGCTGCGCGGCGAACGCTCAGCCCGCTCGAACGGGACCCCAGCGCTCCGCTGCGGCGCGGCTCAGTTGGGCCACTTCGTCCCGTGGCGGCTTCTGCCAGGTGCCGTAGCGCGACAGGGTCGGCAGGCCGGCGCGGGCCATGTCGACCATGAACTCCATGTCCTTCATGCCGACGAGGACCGGGTCGATGATCGGGGCGCCGGCAGCGTCGTTCTTGCCGGCCACGGTGAGCGGGCACGACTGGAGCGTGCAGCCCATCACGATCGCCTCCGCGCCGTCCTCCTCCACGCACTGTGCCGCGACCTTGAGCGTCCGCTCGACGATGACCTCGTTGGGCGTGAACTCCTCGTACGAGACCTTCGCCGACACGTTGATCGGCCGAACCGAGGCCAGCTTGCCGGCCGTGCCGTACAGATCGGCGAGCTCTCGGTAGCAGTGCGAGGTCTTGGGCTCGGTCGAGATCACCGAGTACCGCTGGCTGATCTGATTCGCCCAGTGGACGGCCGATTCGAAGGCCGCCGCGACCGGGATGTCCACCAGCTCGCGCGACTCCCACAGCCCGGGGTCGTAGCAGCACGAGATGAAGACGCCGTCGAAGCCCTCGGCCTCGGCCCGGATCACACGCTCCACGACCGCTTCGGCGCACTTGTGGCGGTAGTAGATGTAGGTGACGTAGTTGAGCGGGTAGACGCCGGCGATCGTGTCGAAGGTGATCTCGGTGTCCGGGCGCGCGACGGTCGCACACCGCTCGAACTCGCGAGCCTCGCCGGCGAAGGGATTGAGGACCAGGATCTTCATTGCGCTCATGCCCCTGCTCTCCGCAGTTCCGCCCGCCGCCCTACTGTCGCGGCCTCGTCGACCGCGCCGTCCGGCCCGATGACCACACCGTAGACGGACCCGGCCCGCCCAGCCGACACCAGCCCTTCGCGGGCGTCGCGCTCCACGAGGGCAGGTGGCCGCTCCAGCGGATCGCCCCAGCCGCCGCCGCCGGGCGTCTCGGTCCGGAGATGGTCGCGCGGCTGGAGGAAGGTCGTGACCTTCGATGGCAGGTGCACACGCTCCGCGTGGCCGGGGCCGCGGTAGACGTCACACGACGAGCCGGTCGCCGCCAGCCCCCCGAACGCGCCCCACGGGGCCACCTTCTCCCGATCCGACGAGACGGTCAGGCGGGTGTAGTCGCCCAGGATGTCGAACTCGCGGTGCATGCCGACGCCACCCCGCCAGCGACCCGGGCCCTCGGTGTCGGGCAGCAGCCCGTAGGAGCGCACCCGCAGGGGGTACTCCGCCTCGATCGCCTCCACCGGCGCGTTGCGCGTGTTCGTCATGTGCGAGTGCACGCCGTCCATCCCGTCGCGGTCGTGCATCGCACCCTGGCCGCCGCCGTACGTCTCGATGTAGTTGAACAGCGTGCGCGAGCCCGGGATGAAGCCACCCACGTTGAGCAGGTTCATGGTCCCGCTGCATGCGGCGATCGCTCGCTCCGGCGACGCCTGCATGAGGGCCATCAGCAGTGCGTCCACGATCCGCTGGGTGGTGATGATGTTCGCGTTGCAGACGGCTGCCGGGAACTGCGCCTCGAGCACGGTGCCGGGCCGGGTCCGGATCTCGATGGGCCGGTAGGCGCCCGCATTGGCGGGCAACTCGGGGTCCACGAAGCACTTGAGCACGTAGTACACGCACGCGGCCACCGACGGCCAGCGGCAGTTGATCGGCCCCAGGACCTGGGGATCCGTCTCGGAGAAGTCGGCGACGAACCGGGCAGGCGAGACCTCGACGGTGACCCGGATGGCGACGTTGTCGGTGACGATCCCGTCACCCTCGATGACGTCCTCGCCCCGGTACGTCCCCGGCGGCAGGGACTTCAACCCGGAGAGCAGCCGTCGCTCCGAGTAATCCATGATCGCGTGCAGGTAGCCGCGCAGCGTCTCGCGACCGTGCTTGGCGACCAGCTCCTCGATGCGGCGCTGGGCGATCGTGTTGGCCGCGAGCTGCGCGATGAGATCGCCGCGGTTCTCGACCGGCGTGCGCAGGTTCTGGTTGATGAACGCGAGCAGGTGCTCGTCGAGCTCGCCCCGGCGGACGATCTTCATCGGCGTGATCTGGAGCCCTTCCTGGAAGTGCTCCGTGACCCCGAACGGCATGGAGCCGGGCGCGAACCCGCCCACATCCACCCGGTGGGACTGGGACGCGGCGATTGCGAACAACTCGCCGTCGATGAAGATGGGGCCCACCACGCACACGTCGTTGAGGTGCCCCGGGCCCGCCGGGTAGGGCGTGTTCATGATGATGGCGTCGCCCGGCTCCAGCGTGTCCGCCGGCCATGATTCAAAGACCGTCTTGACGGCCGGGTGCATCGTGCCCAGGTGGAGGGGCGTGCCCCCGAACTCGCTCATCGCGATGACGTCGCCGTCAGCCGTGTACACCGCGCACGACGCGTCGCGGCGGTCCTTGATATTCGTGGAGTAGGACGCGCGGATCAGGCCGCCGATCATCTCGTCGGCAATCGAGTAGAGGGCGTTGCGCAGGACCTCGAGGGTGACCGGGTCGGCCCCGACCCCCGTGCCGGCAGTCGCCAGCGTGGTCATCGTGCGACCTCCAGCAACAGGTTGCCCTGGCCGTCGACCAGGCCCGTGTCACCGGGCAGCAGGAGCACGGTCGTGTCGGGCTGCTCCACGATCGCGGGGCCGGCGATCCGGACCCCGGGGCCCAGATCGCGCCGCTCGAAGACATCGGCATCGACCCAGGCGCCCGCGACATAGATGGGGCGCCGGTCGACCGGCTGGGCACGGCCGGCACCGCGTGCACCATTGCCCCCGCCGAGCGGCTCGAACGGCGGCTTGGGCAGGGACGCGACCGCGCTGACCTGGGCGTTGACGAGCACCATGTCCTCGGTCATCGCAAACCCGTAGGCCCGGCGGTGCTCCTCTTCGAATCGCTCGCGCACGGTCGCCAGCGTCGCCGCGTCGATCGGACCGGTGGGCACCGCGACGTCGAGTTCGTGGCTCTGGCGCGCGTAGCGCATCTCCGCGCTGCGCGTGATCGTGACCGCGTCGTCGGGTACGCCGTCCCGGCGCATCCGATCGCGGGCTGCGCTCTCCAGATCCTCGTAGACAGCCGCCAGCCCGGCCGGGTCGGCAGTCGCCAGGGGCCGCAGGAACGTCGCACTCTCGTCGTAGCGCAGGTCCGCCACCAGCAGGCCGAGGGCCGACGTCACACCCGGCATCGGCGGCACGAGCACCGCCGTCAGGCCCGCCTCTCGCGCCAGGTCGGACGCGTGCAGCGGCCCACCGCCACCGAATGCGACCAGGGCGAACTCGCGCGGGTCGTACCCCTTCTCGACGGACACGGCGCGCATCCCACGAACCATCGTGGCGTTGATGACACGTACGATCCCCTCCGCCGCGGCCTCGACGGTGAGGCCCAGCGGCTCTGCGATGCGTTCGTGGACGGCGCGGCGGGCCGCATCGGGGTCCAACCCCATCTCGCCGCCCAGGAAGCGCTTCGGGTCCAGCCGGCCGAGCACCAGGTTGGCGTCGGTGACGGTCGCCTCCGTCCCGCCGCGGCCGTAGCAGGCCGGTCCGGGCACGGCGCCCGCGCTCCGCGGGCCGACTCGCAGCGCGCCGCCCGCATCGATCCACGCCACGGAGCCACCTCCCGCGCCGAGGGTGTGGATGTCGATCATCGGCACCTTCACCGGCAGCGAGCCGATCTCGCTCTCTTTCGTGAACCGGATCCGCCCTTCGTGGGCGAGGCAGATGTCGAAGCTGGTGCCGCCCATGTCCACCGTGAGGACACTTCCGAACCCGGCGGCCTTCGCGATTGCGACCGCCCCGAGCACTCCGGCCGCCGGCCCCGAGAGCATTGTCCGGACGCTCTGCTCGCCGGCCGCCCGGGCGGTCATCAGGCCACCGTTGGAGGCCATGATGTGGAGTCCGGCCGGCACACCCATCGCACCGACGCGCTCCTCGAGCAGCCCGACATAGCGGCGGACGATCGGCATCACGTACGCGTTGGCCGTCGTCGTCGAGGCGCGCTCGTATTCGCGGAATTCCGGGATCACCGCCGACGAGAGGGAGACCTCGGCCTCCGGGAAATGCTCCGCGATCAACTCGGCCAGCCGTCGTTCGTGCGCCGGGTTCGCGTACGAGTGCAGCAGGCAGACAGCCAGAGCGGTCACGCCCTTCGCCCGCGCCGCTTCGATGGCGGCGATCGCCTGAGCCTCATCGAGCGGCTCGAGGATCTCGCCGGTGTGCAGCGCCCGCTCGGCGATCTCGAAGGTCAGCTCGCGGGGCACGAGCGGCGGCGCCTTCTGGGCGAACCAGTCGTACAGCTTGGGCCGGTCCTGGCGGCCGATCTGGAGCACGTCGCGGAAGCCCCGCGTGACCAGCAGCCCGCAGCGGACGCCCTTGCGCTCCAGAAGGGCGTTGGTCGCGACGGTCGTCCCGTGCACGAGGAACTCGATATCGGGCGCCGTCCGGCCGGCCGCGCCGACGACTTTCCCGATCCCCTCCTCGACGCCGAGGGCCTGATTGGACGGGGTGGACGAGGTCTTCGTGAAGGACAGGCGGTTCGTGACGGGATCGAACATCACCAGGTCCGTGAACGTCCCGCCGACGTCCACGCCGACTCGCAGGCTCATGAGCGGCAAGGATCGCAAATGGCGAGGGGCCGGTGCGGGCCGCCGCGCGTCGCCTCCTGCCGATCCCCTCGTGCGTCACGCGCACGAACCGGCCGCAACGCGGTCCCATCGGGCGTCAGAGGCACGCTGCGACGACGGCGAGGCCACGATTCGGGTTGATCCGCCGTCGCGCCGTGCGCGCGGCGCATGGCAGGGCGGCGTGGCGGTCCGGTCGTGCACCCACCGCACGACGACGCCGACACCCCGGGGACGGAGCGCGGGGCATCGCGGCGCGGCCTGCATGCGGGCTGGTCGCCCCCGTACGATCGGCCCCGTGGACGAAATCGAGCGGGCCGAGCTGGATCTGGCGGGTCTGACCTGGGCGGTCCAGGCCAACTGGGAGGGGCTGGCCGCCCACCTGGCGCTCGAGACGGGGGGCTGGTTCGAGCGGCTGCACGGTCTCGTCCGCTTCTCGACCGGGCTCCGCTCGGGCTTTCTCAACGGCGTCCTCTCGGCGGATCTCGAGCTGGAGGAGGTCCGTGGCGCCCTGGCGCTGACGCGCCACGTCTTCGGGCCTGACCTGCCGTGGCGCTGGATCGTCGGCCCCACCAGCCGGCCATCGGGCCTTGACCTGGCGCTCGAATCGCTGGGCCTCGAGCGGCGATGGCCACGGATGGCCGGCATGAGCCTGGACCTGGACGGCCCGAATGCCCTGGACCCCGAGCGGTTGCCCGAGGGCGCTCGCATCTCCGAGGTGCTCGATCGCGATGACCTCGAGGCGTGGCTCAGCGTCCGCCAG
The DNA here is from genome assembly GCA_016875645.1 of Chloroflexota bacterium. GTDB lineage: Bacteria > Chloroflexota > Limnocylindria > Limnocylindrales > CSP1-4 > VGPE01. The sequence continues at coordinate 4,398 of VGPE01000007.1, read as the reverse complement.
CGCAACCTTGCGCTCGACGAGGAGACGACCGACGCCTGGCGCACGGCCCACAGCCGGCCCGGCCTTGCCGCCGACCTGCCGCTGCGCCACTGGGTCGGCTGGCTGCACGACCTCCCGGTGTCCGGCGCCACCCTGTTCCTGGGTGCAGGAACCGCCGGGATCCACCACGTGGACACCGTCGAGGCGGCGCGCGGCAAGGGCTTCGCTGCTGCCCTGACGTCGGCAGCGCTCATCGCAGCCCGCGCTGCCGGGTATCGCTACGGCGTGCTCATCGCGTCGGAGATGGGCCAGCGCGTCTACCGCCGGCTCGGGTTCCGCGAGTTGCCGCCCTACGCGATCCTCGTCGGGGGCCCGGCATCCGCCCTGAAGCGCTGCGACCGGCACGTCCAACCGTTGACCTCCGATCACGAACGACGGTGGGATGCCCGTCCATTCTGAGATTCAGTCTCAACCTGACCCAGTGGCGAGGAGACGGCACTGACCGATCCTGACGCAGACCGCTCCTATCGGGCGCTCCTCGCTCTGCCGTCACTGCCCCGACTGCTGCTCGGCATGACGCTGGCGCGGGTGGCCGCGGCCATGGTCCCGGTCGCGCTCGTGCTGTTCACGCTGGAGCGCTACGGGTCGCCGGCAGTTGCGGGGCTTGTCACGTTCGCGTCGACCGCGCCGGCCGTCATCGTGAGCCCCGTCGCCGGCGCCCTGCTCGACCGTCACGGCCGCACTCGCCTGGTCATCGTCGCCTACCTGGTGAGCGCAGCCTGCCTCGCTCTCGCAGGCCTCCTGGCCCTCGCCGACCACCTCCCGGCGTGGCTCCTGGTGACGATCACGGCGGCGGCCGCGCTGACCAGCCCGGTGGCCACCAGTGGCGTCCGCAGCCTGCTGCCCCTGCTGGTCCCCGAGCGTCTCTGGGAGCGCGTGAACGCGGTCGATGCGAACGGGTTCGTGCTGGCGCTCCTGCTCGGTCCGCCGCTCGCCGGTGTCTTCGTGCAGGCTCTCGGCGGGGCATCTGCCGTCATCCTGATCGCGGCTCTGCTCGCGGCCGCGTCTGTCACGCTGCTTGGCGTCGCCGAGCCGCCCCTGCGGCGCGCGGCGAACGGGCCGCTGCTCGTGAGCGCGCTCGACGGGCTCCGGTACACGTGGCGAAACCCTGCGTTGCGCGGCCTGGCGGTGTCGGTGATCCCGTTCTACTTCGCCTTCGGCGTGCTCACGATCGCTCTGCCCGTCCTCGTGATCGACCGCATCGGGGCCGGGCCCGCCGTCGTCGGCGCGGTCTGGGGAATGATGGCCGTGACCGGCGGCATTGCCGCGTTCTGGTTCGGGCGCCGCGAGAGCCGCGGTCGCGAGCGGGCGTGGCTGACCTGGTCGATGGTGGGCACGGCGGCCGGGACGGCCCTCCTGCTGCCGGCGCCGGGACTGCCAGTGGTGCTGCTGGCCATGGCGATTGCCGGCTTCTGCAATGGCCCGCTCGACATCGCGCTGTTCACGCTCCGCCAGCGCGCCACCGATCCGGCCTGGATGGGACGTGCCTTCGCCGTGTCCGCCGCGCTCAACGGCGCGGGCGCCCCGATCGGCGCCGCGCTCAGCGGCTGGCTCGTCGCGACTTCCGTGGACGCGGCGGTCCTGCTCGCCGTCGGCGCGTGTCTTGCGGGCGCCGCGGTCAGCTGGCTGGCGATCCCGACCGGGGCCGGACCTGGGGCCTACGCCTCGCCGCGGCCGTAGTCGAAGACCACCGTCGGCGGCCGGTCAGGCCGTTGCAGGATCTCGTAGGCCTCGGGCGCACCGTCGCCGAACGGGACGCGGATGGGCGCGAGCGGCGCCACCTCGACCTTCTTCTCGGCGAGCAGGCGCAGGAAGTGGGCCTGGTTGCGGCCCTCGGTCCAGCGCGCGTAGCCGATCGGGTAGTCGACGTTGCCTTCCTCGTAGACACGGTCATAGCGGCCGGGCCCGTACGCCAGCGCCATCACGAGGCGCACGTCGTTCCAGACCATCGCGTCGCGGGTGATGCGTGTCCCGAACGCCCCCAGGCCGACCACGGTCGCCCGCTGGCGGCACATCTCGAACGCGTGGTTGAGCGGCTCGTCGGATTGGGTGACGACGCCCAGGATGACGCCGTCGGCCCCGAAGCCATCGGTGACCTCGTTCACGGCCGCGACCGCGTCGCCCGATCGAGGATCCACTGCCCGTACGGCGCCCCACGCCCGTGCCTGCTCCAGCCGCCGCTCGTCGAAGTCGACCCCGACGGTGTAGATCCCGGCGCTGCGGGCGATCTGCACCGCGAGCAGTCCCAGCAGGCCAAGGCCGTAGCAGACGACCGTGCCGCCGAAGGTCGCCTCGGTGAGACGCAGAGCGTGCATGGAGATCGTGCCGAGCGTCACGAACGCCGCGTCCGCCAGCGGCACGCCGTCCGGGACCGCGGCGACGAGGTTGCGCGGAACGGCCACCAGTTCCGCGTGGTGCGACGCCTGGCTGCCCGACGCCGCGACGCGATCGCCCGGGCGCAGGTCCACGACGTCCGCCCCGACGGCAACCACCCGCCCTGCGACGCTGTAGCCGATCAGCGCGTGGCCGGGGATCCCGCCGCGGGGTTCCGGCCCGTTCCAGCGCGCCCCCGCTGCGCGGAGCTTGGGCCCGAAGATGCGGCCCTCCGGCGCCGGGTAGTCGTGGCTGTGGATCATGACGGGGTCGGCGCTCATCCGCACCGTGGACGTCTCGGTGCCGGCGCTGATCGCGGAGTAGGCCGGGGCGATCAGCACCTCGCCGGGGCGAGGCTCTGGCTCCGGGACGTCCACCACGACGGCACGGCCGTCCTTCGCGAACAGCTTCTTCACGGTTCCCCTCCGGCGGTGGCGACGGCTGGCGGCGCGGGCGGCACAAACCAGAGCCCGAGCGTAGCAGCGGCCCCGGGTGCCCATGAGGCCGTCAGAATGGGCGCATGACGGACGGAGCGAACGAGCGGCTCGCAGCTGCAGTCCAGGCGCGGCGCGACATGCTCGTCGCGCTGTCCCACCGGATCCACGCCAACCCGGAACCCGGCTTCGAGGAGCAGGACGCCTCCGCCGCGATCGCGGAGATCCTGCGGGCGGGCGGGTTCGCAGTCGAGCACCCGGCTGGCAGCACGCCCACCGCGATCCGGGCCCGCATCACGGGCGGCGGCGGCCCCGGGCGGACGATCGCGATCCTCGCCGAGTACGACGCCCTTCGCGGCCTCGGCCATGGCTGCGGCCACAACATCATCGCCACAGCGGGCGTCGGCGCGGCGCTTGCCCTGGCGGCGCTGGCGCCGAACATGCCGGGCCAGTTGATCTTCCTCGGCACGCCCGCGGAGGAGGACCTGGCCGGCAAGCAGGTCATGCTCGACGACGGGCTGTTCGCGGGCGTGGACGCGGCGATGATGATCCACCCCTCGAACATGACCCATGCCGAGATCGTGCTGCTGGCGTCGATCGATGTGGAGGTGGTGTACACCGGCGCCGGGGCGCACGCCGCCAGCGACCCCTGGTCGGGGCGCAACGCGCTCGACGCCCTGCTCCTCCTGTTTCAATCGGTGGGCCTGTGGCGCCAGCAGCTCAAACCTGATGCCCGCGTCCACGGGATCGTGACCGATGGCGGCCAGGCCGTGAATATCATTCCTGCCCGAGCCGCCGGGCACTTTCGCCTGCGCTCCACCAGCCAGGCGGACCACGAGGCGATGCAGGTCCGCTTCCGGGCCATGGCCGAGGCCGCCGGTGCCGCAGCCCGCAGCGAGACCCAGCTTCGCTTCTTCGCCCGGGCCACAGCGATGCGTCACAACCGCGTCCTTGGGGCGCGATTCGGCGCACATCTCGCGGACGCGAGCGTCGCCCAGGGCCCGGTGAGCGAACGCCTTGGCAGTTCGGACATCGGCAACGTGAGCCTTGCCGTCCCCACGATCCACCCGATGCTCGCCATCACCGACGACCCGGTGCCACTCCACAGCGTCGCATTCCGCGACCTCGCCGCGACGGAGCGCGCCGACGCCGTCGCCCTGATCGGCGCCACATGCCTTGCCCAGACGGCCTGGGACGTCCTGACCGACCCGGCGCTGCTCGAGGCAGCCCGCGCCGAGTTCGAGGCCGCGACGTCGTGAGCGATCCAATTCGGACCGACGACGGCCGGCGCGACGCACTCTCCGCCCGCCTGTTCGAGGCGACGCTCGGGGCCTTCGAACTGCTATCGGTCCACCTGGGACTCGACCTCGGGCCCTACGAGGCGCTGCGAGTTGGCGGCCCCGCGACGGCCGCGGAGCTCGCGACACGCCGGGGCATCCACGAACGGTATGCGCGCGAATGGCTCGAGCAGCAGGCGGTGGCCGGCCTCCTGGACGTGGTGGAGGCCTCCGAGGACCCGGGAAGGCGCCGCTATGCTCTCCCTGCTGCGCAC
>VGPE01000006.1 GCA_016875645.1 Chloroflexota bacterium | reverse complement strand
CTGCGGCCGGCGAGCGACCTGGACGTCCTCGCCGTGGCGACGCGCCGCACGACGCGCCCGGAGCGGAGGCGACTGGTCGACGGTCTGCTGCGCCTCTCGAAGAGCGATGGGTCGCCCGGGCCCGGCCGCCGCGTGGAACTGACGATCCTGGTGCAGTCGGAGGTCCGGCCGTTCCGGCTGCCGACGCGCTTCGACTTCCAGTTCGGCAACTGGCTCCGCGACGAGTTCGCGCGCGGTGACCTTGAGCCGTGGCCGGCCGAAAACCCCGACGTCGCCGTGCTGATCACCATGGCGCTGCTGGCGAACCGGCCGCTGCTCGGGCCGGTGCCGACCGCGCTGCTGGACCCGGTCCCACATCACGAACTCACGCGAGCGATCGTGATCGAGACGGACAGGCTCCTGGCCGACCTCGCGTCGGACACGCGCAACGTGCTGCTCACGCTGGCGCGGATCTGGAGCACGGTGGAGACCGGCGCGATCCGATCGAAGGACGCCGCCGCCGATTGGGCGCTGGCGCGACTGCCCGACGAGCACCGGGCCGTCCTCGAGCGCGCACAGGCGATCTACCTCGGTGAAGCCGCGGAGCGTTGGGACGACCTCGCGGAGGGAATCTGGCCGCTCGCCGACTACCTCGCCACGGAGATCCGTGGCGCAACCGGGTCCTGAGCTTGAACCACCGGCACGGTCGGTGGCGCGATCGACACCTGGGATCCGCCAGGGACCAGTCGCGCTCGCGTGTGCGGCGGGTGCAGGGCGTGACCTGCGGCAAGAACCTCCGTCCGGCCACGGCGGCGTGGTCAGAGGCGGGTGAAGCCTTCGATGTCGACGACGAAGACCACCGCCCCGCGCACGTCGGCCCTGCGGTCGGAGCCCGCCGCCGCCCCGTCCGCGCGGACCTGGGAGCGCGCCTTCGTGTGCAAGCGGATCAGCGAGATGACGTCGTCCACCGCGGCCTCGTCCACGCCGACCAGCAGCGTGGCGTTCGTTCTGCGCAGGAAGCCGCCCGAACTGTTCACCCGCGTCGCGCGGTACTCGCGCTGGAGCAGGGCATCGACGACGCCCTTGGCGTCATCCCCGTGGATGATCGCGACCACGAGCTTCATGGGTGGAGTATGACGGGTGGACGCGAGTCCGCGGTCGTGAGTCGCAGGGCAGGCCGCCGCGATCGCGACCATCAGGCACCGGGTGGCCGGAGTCAGGACTCCAGGCGGCCTCGGAACGACGCCTCCATCGTGCCGCCCATCCATGCGACCCGCACGCGGTACCGGCCGGGCTGCTGGCGCGCAACCGTGGCGACCACCACCGAGGTGCCACCCCGGGTTCAACCGCGATCTCGCCCTTCTTCCGGCCCGGACGGGCATTTCGGCACTTGCCCGTACTCCCCACACTGCCCGTAGCTGAGCTCGGTACGCGCAGGTACCGCCCGGCAGCGGAGGTGGGTGGTCGCCATGGCAGCCATCGTCGTCGACGAGCTGGTCAAGCTCTATGGCGATCTCAGAGCCGTCGATGGGCTCTCGTTCTCCATCCCCGAGGGCGAGGTCTTCGCCCTGCTCGGGCCCAACGGAGCCGGGAAGACGACCACCGTCGAGATCCTGGAGGGCCATCGGAAGCGCACGTCCGGCCGGGTCGAGGTGCTCGGGCAGGATCCTGAGACCGGCGGCCGGGCACTGCGCGAGCGGATCGGGATCGTGCTCCAGGAGGCCGGGTTCGACGAGGACTTCACGCCGCGCGAGCTCGTTTCGCTGTACCGCCGCATGTACCCCCGCCGCCTGGGCGCGGACGACGTCCTGGAGCTCGTGGGGATCGGCGAGAAGCGCGACGCAAAGGTCAAGACGCTGTCCGGCGGCCAGCGGCGGCGGCTCGACCTGGCGCTCGGGCTGGTCGGCGACCCGGAGTTGCTCTTCCTCGACGAACCGACGACGGGCTTCGACCCTGAGGCTCGACGGAAGGCCTGGGAGCTGGTGGAGAACCTGCGCGCGATGGGCAAGACCGTCCTGCTTACAACCCACTACATGGACGAAGCCGAGCACCTGGCCGACCGGGTCGCGGTCATCGCGCGCGGCCGCTTGGTCGCGCTGGGGACGCCCGAGGAACTGGCGGCGACCAGCCGGGCGACGTCGGTCCTGTCGTTCCGGCTGCCGGCAGGCGTTGAACCCTCCGATCTGCCTCAACTGGACGGCCAGGTCCTCCACGAGGGCCTCGATTGGCAGATCCCGACGTCGCAGCCGACCCTTGCCCTGAGCCGGCTCACCTCCTGGGCCGTGGCGCGCAGCATCGACGTCCCGTCGCTATCGGTCAGCCGTCCTTCACTGGAGGACACCTATCTCGCGCTCGTCGGCGCCAACGGCGCGACCGGCACGGAGCAGAGGGCCGCCGGCACGGTGCAGGCGGCCGTGACGGAAACCCCGCGATGAGCGTCGCGGCGGGGTTGCGGCCACCCGGGAATCTGGCGGCTGGTCGTCCCACGGCGCTGAGTCTCGTCCTCGACCAGGTCGGGTATTCGCTGCGCGACCTGTGGCGTTCCCGGATCGCGCTGATCTTCACCTTCGTCCTGCCGCTCGTGTGGCTGGTCCTCATCGGCCTGCTGGCCGGCAACGAGGCTGTCGACGAGACCACCGGCGTCCGGATCATGCAGTTCGTGACCCCGGGCGCGGTGGTCATGGGCATGCTGTTCGCGACATACCCGTCGGTGGCGACGAGCCTCGGGCTGGCGCGCGAGCAGAAGATCCTCAAGCGGCTCAACGGCACGCCGTTGCCCGCGTGGGCCTTCCTCGTCGGCCGCGCCGGCGGCGCCGCGCTGCTGGCGGTGGCGGCCGTGGCGGTGATGCTCGCGGTCGGCGTGCTGGCCTACGAGGTTCAGATCGTTTGGAGCACCGTGCCGGCGACGATCGTTGCGATCCTCCTGGGTATCGCTTCCCTCACGATGCTCGGGCTCGCGGTCGGCGTCCTGGCGCCGTCGGCCGCGTCGGCCCAGACCTTCGCGATGGCCACAGCGGTGGCCATCCCGTTCCTGTCGGGCCTGTTCATGGTTGGCGCCAACCCGCCGGCATGGCTCGATGCCCTCGGGAGCCTGTTCCCAGTGCGCCACCTGCTTACGACGCTGCAGGACCAGTTCAACCCGTTTCTGACGGGCAGCGGGTGGGACCTCACGGCCCTGGCGTTCATCGCGGCCTGGGGCGTCGCCGGGCTGCTGGCGGCGGTCTGGGGCATGCGCCGCGAGACGGGGACCGTCGCGTCAGGCGCGCGGAGGCCGGCCCGCACGGCGGCGGGGAACGCCCGGGACGCTGCCCAGCTGGCCCGGCCTGGACTTGCCACGCTCGTCGTCGACCAGGCGGGCTGGGCGACGCGCGGCGCCCTGCGCGACTTCGGCTCGGTCTTCTTCGCCGTGGCTCTGCCCGTGGGGCTATACGCGCTCATGGCGACGATGTACGGGCAGACGGACTTCCGACCCCAGGGTCGACCGTTCTCCTTCTTCTTCGCCTGTGGCATGGCCGTGTACGGCGTCGCGGTCACCGCGTTCATCAACCTGCCCGAGGCGGTCGCGACCGCGCGCGATCGGCTGGTACTCAAGCGTCTGCGCGGCACGCCGCTCGCGCTCTGGCAGTACCTCGCGGGCCGGACCGCCGCCGCGATCCTGATCGGCCTTGCGACCGCAGCACTGGTGTTCGCGGCCGCGATCGCGCTCTTCGCCGTCAAGGTCGACGCCGGCGGTGTTCTCCTGGCCCTCGGTGTGGCGCTCCTTGGGACCCTGACGTTCGCGGGGGCGGCTACGCGCTGGTTGCGATCGCCCCGAGCACCAAAGCCGTCACGGCCATCGGCCTGGCACTGCTCCTGCCGCTCTCGTTCTTCTCGGATATCTTCCTCATGGGCGGGACCCCGGACTGGATGGGCAGCATCGGGGCGCTGTTCCCGCTGAGGCCATTCGTCCACGCGATGGCGTCGGCGCTGGATCCGGCCGGCGCGACGGTCGCCTGGACGGACCTCGCCGCGATGGCGCTCTGGCTCGTCGTCGCGACGGTCGTCGCCATGCGCTTGTTCCGCTGGGAGCCAAAGCGCTGACGTCGGGGAGCGCCCGGCCCGGCGTGGCCGCGCTGAGCCGCAGGGGAGGGCGATGAGCGGGCTGGAGGAGGCGACGGTCGCGCAACTGGGCGCGTGGATGGCGGCCGGCCGGGAGACGGCCGCGTCCATCACGGAGTGGTACCTGGCCCGGATCGCCGCGCTCGACCGGCGGGGCCCCGGGCTCCACGCGGTGATCGAGACGAACCCAGACGCCCTCTCGATCGCGGCCGCCCTCGACGACGAACGACGGGCGGGCAGGGTTCGCGGGCCGCTGCACGGCATCCCGGTCCTGGTGAAGGACAACATCGACACGGGCGATCGGATGGCCACGACCGCCGGGTCGTACGCCCTGGCCGGGTTGCCCGCAGCGGCGGATGCGCCGCTGGTCGCGCGGCTCCGCGCGTCTGGCGCCATCGTCCTCGGGAAGGCCAATCTCACCGAGTGGGCCAACTTCCGGTCCATCTCCGCGTCGAGTGGGTGGAGTGCCCGCGGCGGGCAGTGCCGCAACCCGTACGTGCTGGATCGCTCGCCGATCGGGTCCAGTTCGGGCAGCGCCGTCGGCGTCGCCGCGAACCTGGCGGCGCTGGCGGTCGGCACCGAGACCGACGGCTCCATCGTCTACCCGGCGGCCGCGAGCGCCGTGGTCGGGATCAAGCCCACGGTCGGTCTCGTGAGCCGGACCGGCGTCATCCCGATTGCCGAGAGCCAGGACACCGCCGGCCCGATGGCCCGGACCGTGACCGACGCCGCGATTTTGCTGGCAGTCATTGCCGGCCCCGACCCGGAGGACCCCGTGACGCAGGCCGTGCCGGCGGATGCGCTGGGGGAGTGGGGCCGGGCGGGCGCCGCGCCCGAGCGGCGCGGCCTCACGGGGATCCGGCTCGGCGTCGCACGAGACCCGTCATTCGCCGACGCTTACGCGACCGCCGTCTTCGACGTCGCGGTGGAGGCCCTTCGCGCGCTCGGCGCGACCCTCGTGGACCCGGTTGCCCTGCCGCACCTCGACGAGTACAAGGCCCCCGAACTGACCGTGCTGCTGACCGAGTTCAAGTCCGGCCTGGAGCGGTACCTCGCGCGCCGGGGTGACACAGTCACGCTGCGGACGCTCGCTGACGTCATCGCGTTCAACGAGCAGGATCGCGCCCGCGAACTGGCCTACTTCGGCCAGGACCTGTTCCTGATGGCGCAGGAGACCCGCGGGCTCGAGGACGCCGTCTACCGCGCGGCGCGGGAGACCTGCCTGCGGCTCGCGCGGACGGCGGGCCTCGATGCCGTCCTCGCCGAGCACCGCCTCGACGCACTCGTGACGCCCACGATCGGCCTGCCCGGCACGATCGACACGCTTCGCGGCGACCACCACCTCGACGGCAGTTCGGCGCCGGCCGCGATCTCCGGCTACCCGAGCGTCACGGTCCCGGCCGGGCAGGCGTTCGGGCTGCCGGTCGGCATGTCGTTCACCGGCCGGCCGTGGAGCGAGCCGGCGTTGATCCGGATCGCCTTCGAGTTCGAGCAGGCGACCTGGCACCGCCGGCCGCCGCGCTTCCTGGCCAGCCACGGAGGCTGAGGGCCGCGGGCCACTCGCCGCGCGCGAACAACACGGTCACCGACGAGCGACCCGCGATGTTCCGGCCGTACGCGTAGCGGGCCCCGGCCGCCGAGGCCAGCGGGGCGACCGTGTTCATCGGCGGCTCCAGGCTGCCTTTGCCGGGCCACCAGGTGTCATCGCGGCCCCACCCGCCTGGCGCCACGATCGTGAGCGCGACGTACTGGCCGGCCGGCCAGTTCGCGCTCGCGGCGCTCGCATCGACGACGAGGTTCGAGACGTTCAGGGTCAGGGCCGACATCTCGATGCCGTGGGAGAGAGGGATCGCGATCAGGTGATCCAGCACCTGCACGAGGGCGGCATCGTCGGCGGCCACCGGCCAGAGCTCCGGGGGACGCTCGACATGGAGGTGTCCCCTGGCGCGCAACAAGGTATCCAGTCGCATGTCACCGTCATTCTGCGATCCGACGCCACGTAGGCTGCGGGCAGACCGTCCCGGAATGCAAGGGAGACACCGTGGAGAAGCTGCGCGTCGGCGTGATCGGCGCGGGCCGCATCGCGGCCGGATCACATCTGCCCTGCTTGGCGAAGTTCCCCGACGTGGAGGTGGTGCTCTGCGAAGTGGACGAGGCGCGCCTGAAATTGGTGGCCGACCGGTTCGGCATCATTGAAACCCGCGCTGAGTACCGCGACATGCTCGCGCGCGACCGGCCCGACGCGGTCTTCGTCCTCACGCCGCCCGCAGTCACGTACGGAGTGGCGCGCGATGCGTTGGCCGCCGGGGTGCCCACGATCATGGAGAAGCCGCCCGGCATGGCCACCGCGGAGACGCGCGACCTCCTGGCCACGGCCCGCGCCGCTGGCACGACCGGCATGGTGGCCGTCAACCGCTGGTTCCAGCCGATGCTCAACCAGGCGCGCCGGATGGTGGAGGCGAACGACCGGATCGCGGTGATCGTGGCCGAGTTCTACCACTACAGCCTGTCGCTCTACCGTTCGCTCGGCTCGTCCGAGAAGACGCTGGCCAGGATCATCACGCCGGGCGCGATCCACACGATCGACCTCGTCCGCTACCTCGGCGGAGATGTCACGTCGGTCCACGCCTACGCCGACCAGTACTTCGACGAGCACGCCGACAGCTTCACGGCGCTGATCCGGTTCGAGGGCGGCGCCACGGCCCTGCTCAACTACAATCTCACCTCGCCGGTGCGGATCGAGAAGGTCTCGTTCCACGGCCGCCAGGCGTCGGCGTTCCTGGTGGGCCTCGCGGAGAGCTGCGTCGTCCATCAGGGCGACATGACCTTCGACCTGCGCAACGTCCAGCGCCACGACCCCTCGTCCCCGGAGTGGTCGGACAAGCCATACAACGCGTTCATCAATGGCTGGTGGCACCAGGCGCGCTTCTTCGTCGACTGCGTGAAGGAGGGTCGCGAGCCGGCCTTCCCGGCCTCGAACCTCGAGGACGCGGTCAAGACCATGGAACTCATCGACCTGATCGGCGGGCAGTTCAACGGATTGGTGCCGGCACGAGCCTGACGCTCCGGTCAGCGGCGGACGAACCAGCGCATCGGATACTTCGCCTGGTTTCGCGCGCGCAGGCGATGCTCGCCCACGTTCCAGCGGGACTCGTCCGCGTCGCCCGTGGTTGAGAGGATCTCGAAGTAGTGGTAGGCGTCGTCGAGGAACCGCAGGCCGCCCGCGGTGAACGCAGGATCCACCGCTGAGCCGCTGCCCCAGGCGTACTCGGGCGTGAAGGCGCACCCGACCGAGGCCGTGTTCTGGACGTACACGTGGCCGTCCTTCACCCAGGTCGCCTGTGCCTCCTTGTAGCAGCCGGGGACCGGCGCATAGTCAACGAAGACGCGGACCTCGGCGCCGTGCTCGATCGCCTCGATGAGGTCGGCTCGGGAGCCCTCCAGGGCGAGCCCCGCGGCGTCATGGGCATAGGCGAGCTCCCAGGCCATCGGTCCCCCAGCGTTCGGCGGCGTCGGACGCCCGCGATGATGCCGGAATCAGCGTTCTCTCGCGAGTCGCGGCGTCCCGCGTCCTCTTGGCCGCGGCCGGGGCCCGCCGGATGCGCTACGACGCCACGCGGTCGGGCGGTCCTGCGTTTCGGGTACGCTTCGCGCCCGTGACGGCCGATCGCTCCCTGTCCGTGGCGGCGCGCGGCTCGCTGCTCATCCTCGCTGGCACCGCGTCCTCCGGCCTGGTCGGCCCCTTCCTGAGCCTGCTCTACGCCACCGGCTTCAGCCCGCTCGCGTTCGCCGTGTGGCGCGGCATCATCGGCGGCGGCGTGCTCGTGGCGGTCGTTCTGTGGCAGCGACGTCGGGACCCGGCCGCACACCCCATCGTCCTTGCGCGGCTCACGCGCCACGAGCGCCTCATGCTCGCCGCACTCGTCGGCTGCAACATCTTCCTCAACACCGCGTTCTTCGTCGCGATCGACACGATCCCGATCGGTGTCGCGCTCCTGCTCTTCTACACGTACCCGCTCATGCTGGCGGTCTACGGCCGCCTGACGGGCAGCGAGCGGATCGGGCCGGCCAAGGTGCTCGCGCTCGCCCTGGGTCTCGGCGGTCTGGCGCTCGTCCTCACCGCGACGATCGCCGGATCCGAGACGCTGAACCCGGCGATGGTCGTCCTGATGCTGCTCTCGGCCGTCGCAGGTGCCCTGTGGGTCGTCTGCAGCAAGTCCCTCATGCGCGTACCCGCGGAGCAGGCCATGGCGATATCGCTCCTGACGACGATCGTGGCGGTCGGCGGCGTCATGGCGGTCCTGGGGCAGGTCGAGGCAATCGCGTTCCCGATCCGGCACCTCGAGATGCTGCCGGCGCTCGCGGTGCTGGCCATCGTCAGCGGTTCCGCGAGCGCCACGCTGTTCATGCTGGGCGTCCGGCTCATCGGGCGCGTGCGGGCCGGCATTCTGGGGCTGTCGGAGCCGATCGTCGGCACGGCCGCCGCGGCGATCGTGATCGGCCAGGTCCTTGCGCCCGTCCAGCTGCTGGGCGGGGCGCTCGTGCTCGCCGCGGCCGTGCTGATCCAGCGCACCCGGGACGATCCTGTGGCCGCGGAGCCAGCCCTCGCCCAACAGGCGGCCTCGGCTCCGTGATGCGTCCGCAGGGAACCCCGGCGTCGCCCTCCGGGCTCAGCGCTCGGCGGTCCGCCGCAGACGCTCAAGCTCGCGCCGGAGACGCTTGCTGGGCGGGCCCTCGCCCCGGACGGCCATGATCCCCGGCCGGACCTCGGTCACCATCGGCGGTGGACTGTGATCCACGTAGCAGGTCGCGGCGACGGGGGCCCCGACACGCGACTCGATCGGCCATACGACCTCGACGATGCGCTCGCGATCCGCGATGCGGGCCTCCACCCGATCGCCCGCCCGAACCTTCGTCGACGGTTTCGCCGCTGATCCGTTCACACGGACGTGGCCGCCCTCGCACAGCCGTGTCGCGAGCGGGCGGGTCTTGATGAGGCGAACCGCACAGAGCCAGCGATCGATGCGCGTCTCGGCGGGAGCGCGGGGATCCGTCACTCGACCGCCTCCGCTGCGGCGCCGGTGTCCGCCTTCGCCATCCCGCGGAGTCGTCGGAGGCGTTCGATGCGAGCCTCGAGCGGCGGATGGGTCGCGAGGAGACCGAGCAGGCCACCGCCGTCGCTGCTCAACGGGTTGCGGAGCCACAGGTGCTGGGTGCCGCGGTTGGCGGCGTGCAGCGCGACGCGGTCATCGGCGATCTCGGCCAGCGCCCGTTCGAGGGCGATGGGGTTGCGTGTGAGTTCGACCGAGGTGGCGTCGGCCAGGAACTCACGCTGGCGGTTGACCGCAGTCTTGACGAGCAGCGAGAAGAACGGCGCCGCCAGGTGCAACAGCGCAGCAACGAGGAGCAGGAACAGGCCCACGGCCAGCCCGGCCACGAACGATGCGACCGCGCTCCGCGGGTCGTCGCCGCTGGACCAGATGAACGCGCCCCGCTGCCACAGCTCCACCACCAGCCGCAGGAACCCGTCCGTGACGATGACGATCAGCCCGACGAGGATGGCCACGTACAGCGCATAGCGCGTGTCCAGGTTGCGGACGTGGGCCAGTTCGTGGCCGATCACGCCCTGCAGCTGCTCCCGGTCCAGCCGCTCCAGGAGGCCGCTGGTGACCACGACCGCTGCATGACCCGGGTCACGCCCCGTGGCGAAGGCATTGATGCTGCGGTCTTCGATCACGTACGTCCGAGGGGTCGGGATGCCCGCCGCAAGCGCAAGCTCCTGCACCACGTTGAGCAGGATCGCGTGGCGCTCGCGATCGGCGGGCCGCGCGCCCGCTGACTCCAGGATGATGTCGGCGCCCGACCGGTGCGCCAGGATCGCCGCGCCGACGCCGGCACCAGCGGCGATCAGTGCGGCCCACAGGGCCGGGACCGGCCGCAGCGTGAGGCTGACGGCAATGATCTCCGCCGTGGCGGCCACGATGCCGACCAACGTGATCAGGAGCAGCACGCTGTTGCGCCGGTTGGCCGCGGCCTGGGCGAAGAACGTGCCCCTGGCAGCGCGCCGCGAGTCGAGCGCCGCAATCGTGAACGTCACGACCGACAACAGGGCGATCACCAGCACGAAGCCCCACGGGATCCGTGCGGCGGCCGATGCGTTGGCGAAGAGCTGGACCACGGCCACCACGACGCGGATCGCCAGCGCGATGGTCAGCGTCGCGCCCAGGATGGCGCCGGCCACGGCCGCGGCCGCCGCCAATCGCCCCACCATGTCGGGCAGGTCGTCGTCGACCATCGCCGGCGTGGTCGCGGCCAGCGCGAGCAGGGCAGCCGCGTCGAGTGCTGCCACCAGGAGGAGCGGGCCCGCGGCAGCGTCGAACCATGTTTCGGTCAGTCGGAACAGGGCCACGGTACTCAGCAGCACCAGGACCGCGAGGCCGGCGCCGGCCGCCCAGCGTCGGACAGCGAGGGGACGCGGATCCACGACGAGTGCCGCGGCACTCAACGCCAGGATGGCGGCGGGCAGCAGCCCGATCACGAAGGCCCACCAGGGGGCGGCCTGGCCATCGCCAGGTTGGATCAACGCAGTGACCAGCCACGCGGCCAGCGCCAACCCGAGCAGGGCCAGGACCAGGGGCGGCAGGCGGGCGATCCAGAGATTGCCAGGCGACCGGGGAGAGCGCGGCTTCGTGCTCACGGCTCCGAATGATGACGGACGGTGGCCCCTGAGGGAGATCGGGCTCGCCCGGGCGTCAGAGCGAGTAATGGGCATGCACGATGAGCCACTGCGTCCCGCGCCGCTCCAGGACGAACGTGATTCTCACCGGAAGCGTCCGCTCCTGGCCGGCGGCTCGAACCGTGAAGTCTGCCTCGGTGGCCGCCCAGGCCACAGGACCGGCGGCTGAGACGGAGATCCAGCGATACACGAGCTTCCCGGCCTCGCTCTTCGTCCAGTCGCCCTGGGCCTTGGCCTGGATCGCCGCCAACCCGACCACGCGCTCGGCTCCCGGGCTGTACATCACGACATCCGGGTCCGGCGCGAAGATGTCCGCCATGACCGCGGCGTCTCTCGTCACGTAGACCTCGGCCAGCCGGGCCAGGACGGCCTGCACCTCGGCCTCGATCGTCGAATCCGCATGCATGGTCTGTCTCCCCGCAGTGAGCCGCCCGCCCAAACCCGATGGGATGACTGCCGCCGCCCCGCGGCCTGAACGTACGACAATCGCACGACAGGAGGAACCTGCGATGACCAGCACGAAACCCACGAAGCGCACCGACACCTCCACGTCCGGGGGCCTCACCGCCGACGAGAAGGCTGCGATGCGGGACCGCGTCCGCGAAGCGAAGGCCGAGGCGCGCCGCGGCAGCGACCGGGCCGCGGGGGAAGCGGACCTGCTCGCGAAGGTCGCCCAGATGCCGCCATCGGATCGCGCGATGGCCGAGCGGATCCACGAAATCGTGACGGAGACAGCCCCGGAGCTGATGCCCAAGACCTGGTACGGGATGCCCGCGTATGCCAGGGACGGGAAGATCGTCTGCTTCTTCCAGGCAGCGGACAAGTTCAAGGCGCGGTACGCGACGTTCGGGTTCGATCAGGAGGCGGAACTCGACGACGGCGCCATGTGGCCAACCTCGTGGGCCCTGACGAAGCTCACGCCGGCCGACGAGAAGCGGATCGCCGCCCTCGTGAAGCAGGCGGTCAGCCGACGACGTGGAGGATGAGGCCGGCCCTGCCTGGGGCGCGAGATAACGAGACCTGCAGCGCGTTCAGCCAGGGCTTCATGCCGAGCCCGGCCCGCCCGGAGGGCCTGCCCGCGACCCTGGTCGCGGCCGCGAGCACCCTCACGGGGCAGCACCTCGCCGACTACGTGGGCTGAAGCCGCTCGAGACCGTCGAGGATCAGGTCCAGCCCGAACTCGAAGTTGACGGGGACGCCGCGCTCGGCGGTTGCCACCATCTCGGCCATCGCCCGGAGATTCGGATAGGCACCGGGGGGCAGGCCCCGTGCGAAGCTCGCGGCGGCCTCCGGAGCGTCGTCTGCGTCGTACGGCCATGCCTGCTCCTGGAGCACGAAGCCGTAGGTGTGGCTGTCCAGCGCCATGACCGCGCGGATGACGGTCGGCATCGTGAACCCGGCGCCCGCGAGCGCGCCGATCACCGCGTCCAGGAAGCGCAACCGGGCGGGCCCGGCGTTCCGGCGCGATTCAATGAGGCTGCTCGCCCAGGGGTGACGCAGGAGGACCTGGTGGGCCGAGATCACGCTCCGCCGGATGGCCGATTTCCAGTCGGCATCGTTGGGAGGCACCTCGAAGTCACCCGTGACGAGATCGGCGATGCCGTCGAGGATGTCGTCCTTGTTGGCGACGTGCTTGTACAGGGACATCGCCTCGACCCCGAGCACCTGGCCGAGCCTGCGCATGGAGACGGCCTCGAAGCCGCCTTCATCGGCAAGGCGGATGGCGGCCCGCAGCACTCGCTCACGATTGAGCGGCTGCCGACGCGGCGCGGTTCGAGCGGACGCGGTCGATCGCCTGGTCACCTGGGCCTCACCTCTTGACAAGCTTACGGCGTAGTGCTAGCTTACACCGTAGGCTTACAGTGTAGATGACCGGGTCGGTTCTCGCGGGGGTGGAGGGGCCGGCACCGATCAGAGACCGGGAGGCATCTGATGGTGATGCAGGTGGCGACCGTCGCCGGCGTACTGCTCGTCGGGGTCGCTGTGATCGGGCTCATTTTCGTGCTCGGAATGCGGACGAAGTCCCCGCTCGTGCTCCATCCCCTGGTCCGACTCCAGCGCGCGATCCTCAATCCGCGCCAGATGCGATCAGCCGGGGCGCCCGGAGCGTACGCATCCGTGATCCGGCATCGCGGGCGGGTTTCAGGCCGACCGTACGAGACACCCGTCGGTGTGGTCGTCGCCGACGACGGGTTCGTGATCGCGCTGCCGTACTGTTCACGCGCGAACTGGGCCCAGAACGTGCTCGCGAGCGGCTCGGCGACCATCGTGAGCGAAGGGCACACCTACCAGGTCGACCATCCGGAGATCGTCCCGATCGAGTCGGTCGAGGCGCGGTTCACCGCCGGCGACCAGCGCAGCTTCCGATGGTTCGCCGTCGATCAGGCACTCCGCGTCCGCCGGATTGAGCCGGGGCAGGCGGCGACCGGCTGATGGCGACCGCGATCCAACCGAGCCAACCGGCCGCGAGCGAGGTCTCCCGGCGCCGGCGACTCCGGCCGCCTCGCGCTCGTCGCGGATGGGGAGAGCGGCGATGAAGGCGATCGTCAACGACGCCTACGGCCTACCTGGTGGCCTCGAGTTGCGGGACGTCGACACGCCGGCACCGCGGGTGAACGAGGTGCAGGTTCGGGTTCTCGCGGCGGCGGTCAATCCGGGTGACTGGGATCTGATGCACGGAACGCCGTACATCGTCCGACTCTCGACCGGACTTCGGAGGCCACGGAACACGGTCCTGGGCCTTGCCATCGCCGGGCGCGTGGCCGCGGTCGGCGGCAGCGATTCGGCGTTCAGCCCCGGAGACGCGGTCTACGCCGGAATCGGCCACGGAGGCTTCGCCGAGTACGCCTGCGTGTCAGTGGACCGGTTGGCGCCGATGCCTTCCAACCTGACGTTCGAGCAGGCGGCGGCTGTCCCGATCGGCGGGGTCACCGCCCTGCAGGCGTTCCGCGACGTCGGCCGGGTCCAGCCTGGCCAGCGGGTCCTGATCAACGGTGCCTCCGGAGGTGTGGGAACGTTCGCGGTGCAGATCGCGAAGGCCCTCGGCGCAGCGGTGACGGGCGTCTGCAGCACGTCGAACGTGGGCCTGGTTCGCTCGCTCGGCGCCGACCAGGTGATCGACTACACGCAGGAAGACTTCACCACGAATGGGCAGCAGTACGACCTGATCCTGGACAACGTCGGGAACCGGTCGCTGTCGGAGCTCCGGCGGGCCCTGACTCGCCGAGGCATGCTGATCCCCAACAGCAACAAGGGCAGCGGTCGCTGGCTGGGTGGCTACCTGCGCCGCGCCGTTCAGGCGGTCGTGGTGTCACCCTTCGTGCCCCAGCGGCTCCGCCCGTTCGCATCCACCGACAAGCGCGAGGACCTGGTGGCGCTCACGGGACTCATCGAGTCTGGAGCGGTCACCCCGGTCATCGACCGGACGTACCCGATGAACGAGGCTGCCGAGGCGCTGGCGTACTACGGATCCGGGCACGTCCGCGGCAAGGTCATCATCACCATCGGGCAGGACGAGGGGCACGAGCACGGCGAGGGATCGGGTGCCCGTTGAGCGTGGGGCCTGCTAGGCGATCGCCAGGAAGCGTCTCGGGTTTTCGACTGTCATCGCGATGATCGCTTCCTGGGGCACGCCGGCAGCGCGCAGGGCCGGCAGGAAGCGGGTGGGGACACCGGCATAGCCCGGGCCGCCGCCGAACTCCAGCTGCGAGTCGGTGCAGACGTCCTGCGAGAGCAGCAGTCGGTGTGCGTACCCCCGGTCCACCAGCTCTCGAACGAGACCGAGCCGCCGTTCCTCGAGGTTCGGGTACGCGGTCCCGATGTTGTCGAACAGCACCCACGCCCCGCGAGCGAGGATGTCGAGGTGGTAGCGCAGGTGCGGGTAGCTATCGGAATGGCCGATCGCGACCCGGGCGGGGTCGACACCCTCGGCCTCGAGGATCGTGAGCTGATCGAGGCCGACTGGACTGAGCGGCGAGTGCGTGATCAGCGGCAGGCCGCTCGCGACCTGGGCGCGGCCGGCCGCGCGATGGACGCGCTCCTCGATCGACGTGACCCAGCTGCGGTGCACGCCGATCTCGCCGATGACGCCGGGCCGCACGCCGGTACCGTCCGCCCCGTCCGCGATCTCACGCAGGAGCTGCTCCGCGAGCTCACCAACGCTGCGGCGGTCGATCAGGTCCTCCGTCCGGTAGTACGGCGCCCGGTACCAGCCGCAGCCCATGACGATGTTGAGACCGGTTCGCTCGGACATGGCACGAAGCCGGGCCGGGGCTCGCCCCATGTCGGGAACGGTCAACTCCACCAGCGAGCGGACTCCCGCGTCCCGCGCCCGACTGAGCTCACCGGCCAGCACGTCCTCATCGTCGAGCAGGACCGGGTAGTCGAACCGCGCAGCGAGATCCCAGAGCGCGATGAATACGTGCTCATGGGCCAGCGTGAAGCCCAGTTCCTCGGGCCGGATCGGGCCCCGGACAGTCATCACGAGTCCGGACGATGTGCTGGTCATGCCTGGTCCTCCTCCGCGTGTGCCAGGTGCGCGCCCATAGCTTGCGGTCCACGGGGATGGCCCACACGGCGGCTACGATCCGACCCAGCAGCATGCGACCGGAGGAGCGTTTCAGATGTGCGCCGTGTCTGCGTCCGCAGGCGATGTCCTGTCCCCGATCCTGACGAAATCGGACAGCCTCACCGTGGGTCCAGGCGGTGAACTGGTCATCGATGGCTGTTCGGCGCGATCGCTCGTCGAGGAGTACGGATCGCCGCTGTTCGTGATCTCCGAGCGGACGCTTCGCGTGAACCTGCGGCGCCTGATCACTGGCCTTGCCGCGCGCTGGCCACGCCCGACCCGTGTGCTGTATGCGATCAAGTCCAACAACAACCTGGCGGTCCGCGCGATCGCGAACTCGGAAGGCGCGGGCGGGGACTGCTTCGGCCTGGGCGAGCTCCACGCCACCTTCGCGGGCGGCGCAGATCCCTCGACGATCGTGCTCAACGGCAGCAGCAAGTCCGACGCCGAGCTCGCCAGGGCGGTGGAGCTGGGCCTGACGGTCAACGTTGACGCCGAGGACGAGGTTCCCCGACTGGCAGCCATGGCGGTCTCTGCCGGCCGTCGGGTGCGGGTCAACCTTCGCCTCAAGGTCGCGTCGACGCGGGTTGACCACTTCGCGCCCGACCTTCCCCACGGTGGCGGGTCGATTCGGGACGCTGTCCTGGAGGCCCAATGGGGCCTGAGCGTGCCGCTTGCGGCGCGTCTGGCGCGAGAGATTGCGGCCTCGCCGTCCCTCGATCTCACGGGCTACCACGTCCACGTGGGGCGTGTCAGCCGCGATCCGGCGTTTCACGAGGCATGGGGCCGGGCGATCGCCGAGACCGTCGCGGAACTCCACACGCTCACGGGACTTGCGCCCCGCGTGCTTGACGTGGGCGGCGGGTATCCGCGCGAGCGCGACGTGGAGTCGGGCCGCCTCGAGCTGAACCCCCACCCGGTCGAGGCCTACCTCGACGGCTTGACGGCCGGCCTCCGGCAGGGGTTCGAATCCCACGGCCTGGAGCTGCCGGAGCTCTGGATCGAGCCTGGTCGGTATGTGGCGGGGAACGCCGGGGTGCTGCTGGGCACCGTCGGCTCGGTGAAGCGGGATCTCGGCAAGACCTGGGTGCACGTGGACTTCTCGGTGAACAACCTGCTCCGGATCGACCTCATGGGGGTCACCTACCACCTGCTGGCCGCCGGCAAGCTCCGCGAGGCGCCCGTCGAGCGGGTGGACGTGGTCGGCCCGCTGTGTGCCGGTTCCCCCCTGGGTGCCGATCGCCCGATGCCGCGCCTTGCCCGGGGAGACCTGGTTGCCGCGCTGGACGCGGGGATGTACGCGGAGATCTTCACCGCGCGCTACAACGGGGTGCCGCTCCCGGCCACGGTCCTGGTCAACGACGGTCAGGCGGAGGTGATCAAGGAACGCGAGTCGGTCGAGGACGTCTTCTCGCACCACCGCATCCCCGAGCGGCTGCGGCCGCCGGTCGGGTCGGCTGCCGAGCCTGGCTACTCCGCGCCCGCGTCATCGGGCAGATAGACGATGGGTCCGCCGGCGGCCGTCACGGGCGACGACAGGTGGCGGGCGGTGCTCGCCGGGACGTCGGGCTCCGCTTCACGGCCGGCAGCGCGCTCCGCGGCGTCGGCCGCGGCGAGGTCGATGAGCGCTGCAGCCCCGCTCGTCAGCACTCCTCGGAGCGGCACCATCAGCGCTTCCATGGTTGCACGGTCCTTCGCCGTTCGCGGGCGCGCAGCGCGATCGACGATGTCGGTCTGATCCGGGCCACGCGAGATCAGCTCCATCGTGAAGACGAATCGGGGAATACCCGGCACCTGCATGTTGATCCGCCCGCGATGACGAGACAGGCCGGTTCGGTCCGGGCGAGCATCAGCCGGGCTGCCTCATCGTCTTCGTCCGCGAGGTCCGCGCGCCGGATCTATCCGTTGCGCCGTTCGAAGTCGCGCATGAACGCGATCAGGTCGTCGACGCCCTTCTCGGGGAACGCGTTGTAGATCGAGGCGCGCATCCCGCCCACCGAGCGATGACCCTTGAGGCCGTCGAACCCGGCCGCCGTGGACTCCTTGATGAAGGCCTTCTCCTGGTCCTCCGTCGCGAGGCGGAACGTGACGTTCATCAGGCTCCGGCTGGCCTTCTCGGCGGTCGGTCGCCAGAAGCCGGTCCGGTCCAGCTCCGCGTACAGCTTTCCGGCCTTGCGCTCGTTGATCGTGGCGATCGCGGGCAGCCCGCCCTGGCCGATCAGCCACTCCAGCACGAGGCCGAGCACGTAGACGCCGAACGCCGGCGGGGTGTTGTACAGCGAGCCGTTCTCGGCGTGGACGGCGTAGTTGAGCATCGTGTGGAGCGACGGGCTGGAACGCTCGAGGAGGTCCTGCCGGATGATCACGACCGTCACGCCGGATGGGCCGAGGTTCTTCTGGGCACCCGCGTAGACCAGCCCGTACTTCGCGATGTCGATGGGCCGGCTGAAAATGTCCGACGAGGCGTCGCTCACCAGCGGCGCGTCGCCGACCGGCGGCAGGCGGTGCCACTCCGTCCCCTCGATGGTGTTGTTGGCGGTCATGTGCACGTAGGCCGCGCCGGGGGTGAACCGGAGCTCGGCATCCGAAGGGATCCGGTTGAAGTTCGTGTCGGCGGTGGATCCCGTCTCGTGCACGCTGCCGACGCGCCGGGCTTCCTTGACGGCCTTGTCGGCCCAGCTGCCGGTCATGATGTAGTCGGCGGTCCGGCCCTCGGTCAGCAGGTTCAGGGGGACCATCGAGAACTGGAGCGTCGCGCCACCCTGCAGGAACAGGATCCGGTACGAGTCCGGGATGCCGGCCAGCGCACGGAGATCTGCCTCCGCCTTCCCGATGATCCCTTCGAACGTCGATGAGCGGTGGCTGATCTCCATGACCGACATGCCGACGCCCGGCAGCGCCACGAGATCGCGCTGCGCCTGCTCCAGGACGGGCAGCGGCAGGACGGCCGGGCCGGACGAGAAGTTGTAGACGCGCTTGGTCACGGTCGGCTCTCCTTCGCGCCTGGGCGCGGCACGAGCCGGGCGCTGTTCACGATGTTGGGAACCTGGCCCGTCTCGACGAACGACCGCACGATCCGTACCGTCTCGGCAGCGACTGCTTCCTGCGCCTGGTCGGTGGATGCGCCGATGTGGTGGGTGCCGTAGACGCCAGGGAGCTTGAGCAGGTCCAGGGAGTAGTCGGCCGTGGGGGCGGTCGGCTCGTCCGGGTAGACGTCAAGGCCGACGCGGATCCCGCGTTCGCGGACGGCTGCGGCCAGGGCGTCGTGGTCCACGACTTCCGCACGAGACGTGTTGATGACGAACGCGCCGGGCTTGAGGCGGGCGATCAGGGCCGCATCCACGAGTCCGCGCGTCTCGGGGGCCAGCGCGACGTGGATACTCACGATGTCGGCGGCATCGACGACCTCGGCAGGGGACCTCGCCGCGGTGATGTCGGAGAGGCCGTAGGCGGCGAAGTCCACAGGCCTGCCGTCCGCGAACGAGCGGCTCCAGGCGATCACGTGCATACCGAAGGCCTGCGCGCGCCTGGCGACGTCCTGGGCGATGCTTCCAAATCCGATCAGGCCGAGCGTGCGACCCATCAACCCGGCGGCCTTCGCGAATTCTTTCTTGTTCCAGCGACCGGCGCGCAGATCGGCGACGTTGTCCGGGATTCGCCGGTCCAGCGCCAGGATCAACCCCAGCGTCAGTTCCGCGACGGCCGTGGCGTTCTTGCCGGGGCAGTTGGAGACGGCGATGCCGCGCGCCGAGGCCGCCGCGACGTCGATCGTGTTGTAGCCGGCGCCCGCTCGCACGATCAGCCCGAGCTCACTGCCGCCCAGCATGTCGGCGGTCACCTTGGTGCCCCGGACGATCAGGACCTGTGCGCGGGTCTCGCGGATCGCCGCGCCGAGCGCGTCGTCCTTGAGGGCTGGGTCGTAGACGACCTCGCACCCGGCAGCCTCCAGGCCGGCGATGCCCGACGGCTCGAATTGGTCGGCGACAAGGACCTTCATCGTCGGTCGGCTCCTACAGGAGGTGAGTGAGGAGGCCGTCGCGCAGCTTGGGCTCGAACCAGGTGGACTTGGGAGGCATGATGCCGCCCGCATCGGCGATCGACATGAGGTCCGCGACGCTGACGGGGTGCATCGCGAAACCGACGGCGGCCTCCCCGGCGTCCACCCGCGCCGCGACAGCGCCCGGTCCGCGGATGCCGCCTATGAAGTCGATTTGCCTGTCTGTTCGCGGATCGCCGACGCCGAGGAGCGGCGCCAGCACCTGGTCCTGGAGCAGCGAGACGTCCAGCCGGTCGGCGGGGGCGGCGTCGGATGCCGGCGAGCGCAGGCCGACGGCGTACCAGCGGCCCTCGAGGTACATCGCCACATCGCCCTGACCGTTCGGCGTGTCGGTGCCGTCGCGGACGCGGTGGGTCCCGCGGAGCGCCTCGAGGAACGCGGCCGGCGTTCGGCCGGCGAGATCCTTCACGACGCGGTGGTACGGCAGGACCTGCATCTGGTCATCCGGGAAGGCCACCGCGAGGAAGGCGTCGGCCTCCACTGGACCGCCGCCGGCCGCCTGGCGGAGCGTCGCCCGGGCGCGCATCGCGCTCGCCGCGCGGTGGTGACCGTCTGCGATGTACATGGCGGGGATGGCCGCGTACGCGGCGACCAGCGCATCGCGGTCAGCGGCGGCGGTCTGCCAGATCGTGTGGACGATCCCGTCCTGGGCGGTGACATCGAAGAGCGGTCGGGTCGCGGTCGCCCGCGCAACGATCGCGTCGACGGCGCCGTCGGCGACATAGGTCAGGAGCACGGGCCCGGTCTGCGCGCGCAATTCGAGGATGTGACGCGTCCGGTCGTCCTCCTTGTCCTTGCGCGTCCGCTCGTGCTTGAGGATCAGGTCGTGCTCGTACTCGTCGACCGAGAAGCCGCCCGCGATCCCGACCTGTTCGTGCGCGCCCATGCGCAGCCGATAGACGTACAGGCTCGGCGTGTCCTCCTCGATGAGCGGGGCGGCCGCACGGAGCCGTGTGAAATTCGCGGCGGCCTTCGCGTACACGGCGTCGGCATACGGATCGGTCGTCGGTGGCAGCTCGATCTCCGCGCGCGAGACTCGCAGGAAGCTGAGCGGATTC
The DNA here is from genome assembly GCA_016875645.1 of Chloroflexota bacterium. Lineage (GTDB taxonomy): Bacteria > Chloroflexota > Limnocylindria > Limnocylindrales > CSP1-4 > VGPE01. The sequence goes on along the minus strand of VGPE01000006.1, from coordinate 7,633 downwards.
CCTTCAGCCAGTGCCCGCGCCTCGGCGGCGTTCACCACGTCGTACGGCACGGCAGCGACGGCGGCTGCCTGCGCGGGCAGAGGCCGGAGCGCGCGGAACGGGTGGAGGCTGGCCATAGGTTGGCGATTGTAGGGACGTGCACGACGGCCGGTGGCCGCCGCGACGAACGCCGCCCCCGCTAGTCGGAGTCGAGCCGATCTTCGCGGTACTCGCGGTGCTCTTCGGGCTCCTCACCCGCAGCATCCCCAGTCGCGGATGGCGCGCCGAAGCTCGGCTTCCGTCCAGCACCTCTCGCTCCCCATCCCGAATAGCATCCTTGGTTGTCGGCAGGAGGCGCACGCCGGGCGCTCAGCCGAGAGGATGCGGAATGGGCGAGTCGTCAGGGATCAACGGTCACGATCTGCTCATCGGAAGGTTGCGGGATCGAATTGCTGACCCTCGACGCCGAGTCGACAGTGAGCGAGATGAGCTGACTGCCGCCATCGCCGGACTGGGGGTTGCGACCTGTTCTCAGTCGGTCGGTCGACCGCGCAGGATCTACGGCGGCTCCGTGACCAGGGAGCCGCCGCGGAGTTGTCCGCGAAGGCCGACGACATCGAACGAAGGCTCAGGACGCCCGATCGGCGGCCACTTCCCGAGCCTGCCACGTCGGACGCACTTGCCGCCGCCGAGTCGCGCCTCGGCTTCGCCCTCCCATTGCTGCTTCGGCGCCTGTATCTCGAAGTCGCCAACGGGGGATTCGGGCCGGGCCCCGGGATCGTCGGGATCAGTGGCGGCTGGACGACCGACCACGGCAAGTCGATCGAGGACCTCTACGAGGAGATGAGTGACTCGACGACGGAGAACCCACGGTGGGTCTGGCCGGCGGCGCACGTGCCAATCGTCGACCTTGGCGGCAGCTTCGCGTGCGTTGACGCCGCGAGCCCGGATGGCCGCGTCGTTGAATGGAATCCCGACGAGCTTGATGGTCGCGGCCGCGACGGGGGCTGGTCTCGCTCGTTTCGGGATGTGGCACCCGGTCTCGAGGCGTGGCTCGAAGCAGCGCCGCCCGAGCCCCTGCTCGTACCGTCAGCGGCTGCTCCTGGGTCGGTCCCCGAGATCACGCGGCAGTACTGGGCCTCGATGACAGCTGAGCAACGCGCCGAGTACGGACTGCCGGCGACCGGATGGGGCCGAGTTCTCTTCGGCGATGCTTGGGGCGACGACCCGCGCGACCAATAGGCGGCAGGGGCGCGATGACCCTGCGCCGGGCTGATCGGCTGCACCACCTCAAGATCGGCGCGCAGCATCCCCTGCGCCGCTTCATGCAGCATCGCGGTGCCCTTGTCGGGATGGGTGTGCTGCTGATCGTCGGCGTGGCAGCGATCGCGGCGCCGCTGCTCTCCTGGCACGATCCGAACGCCACGAATACCAAGCTCCAGTACACGCCGCCAAATGCCGAGTTCCTGCTGGGCGCAGACCGCCTTGGCCGCGACCTGTGGGCTCGGCTCCTGTTCGCGGGGCGGGTATCCCTCTCGGTGGGCATCGCGGCCGCCTTCGTGGCGACGCTCATTGGCCTGATCCTTGGGCTGATCGCCGGCATCTCCGGCGGCTGGATCGACACGCTGATCATGCGTACGACGGACGCCGTGCTCGCCATCCCGTCGCTGATCGCGATCGCGATCGTCGTTGGAATCGTCGGCACCGGCCTGGAGATCGTCGTCCTGGTGATCGGGCTCTTCGGCTGGACCGAGGCGGCCCGCATCGTGCGCGCGGTCGTGCTCTCGCTGCGGGAACAGGACTTCGTGGTCGCGGCGCGGGCCCTGGGCGCACGCAACGGATGGATCATCCGGCGCCACCTCATCTGGCACGCCCTCGCTCCGCTCACCGTCACCGGTACGTTCACGGTGGCGGGTGCGCTGCTCACGGAGGCCGCGCTGTCGTATCTCGGCATCGGCGTCAAGCCGCCCACGAGCTCGTGGGGCAACATGCTTTACGACGCCCAGCAGCTCTTCATCCTGCGAGATTACCCCTGGTACTGGCTGCCGCCCGGCATCGCGATCTTCATTACCGTGCTTGGGGTCAACCTCGTCGGCGACGGCCTCCGCGACGCCCTGGACCCCCACGGCTGAAGCGGCGGTCCGATTGACCGGGCCGGGCGGTCCGGGGGACGTAGTTCATGAATGCGATCCGCGGGCGCTTGCAGATCTCGACGAAGCCGAGATCGTGGCCCTGCTCAACGCGAGCCTGGAGACTGAGCTGCGCGAGCTGGCGCGCGCCTCGCGAGCCGCCGTGTTCCGTGACCTGCCAGACGCCTCGTGGGCGGTCGGCGCCGTTCAAGGTGCCACCGTCTACCGGACACGCCTGGCGCCAGCCGACGCCGATGCCCGGATCGCGCCCGGCGACTGTGTGCGCACGGCCGGGTTTTGCGAATTATCCCGGCTGCCGATCACCGATCCGACGAGGTTCGCCCGTGGGCGCCCACGCTGGCCCACGTGGCGCGGTGACCACCGGCGTGGCCATCGACGCGACCGAACGGAGAAGGGCCCCGGGCTGGCGCCCGGGGCCCGAGGCTGGAGTTGGGGCGGCTCTACCCGGCGTCGCCCTGCGCCCCCGCTGCCGGGACGGCCGCCTTGCGGCCGCCGCGCTTCGCCTTGGTCGGCCCGGGCCGGATGACCCCCTCGAAGCCGTCGTCGCTGCGGGAGATCACCTCGATGCCCGTCGCCGCCCGGGCCGCGTTCGCCGCGTCGGCCGCCTTCCCGATCTTGGCGTCCCGGGCGAGACCCGCCGTGTACGCGTTCCAGTGGACCTTGCACATCCGCCCGAGCCCGTCCTTCTGGCTGGGCTGGACCGGGAAGTCGGCGGCGGGTGCCTCGTGCGCCTCGATCCCGAACTTTGCCGACCCGATGCACTTCCGCAGGTCTGCCATCTCGCTCGTCCTTTCGGTGGCCGACGCGCATTTCGCGTCGCGGCGGACATCCATCACGCTGTCGTCGCGACGATGCAAGGCCGAATTGGCGGACCGCTACTGGCCTGTCCCGATGACCCGGAGGAGCAGCGCGATGGAGCACGCCGCCGGCCGGCTTGAGGACGCCGTCTATCTCGAGCGTCTGCGCGGGCTGCGCGAAGCGAAGGACGACGTGGAGCGCACCACGAGCGAGCGGGTCGCCGCGGAGCGTGCGATCGAGTGGCTCCGCGCGTTGTCAGCGACGTGGACGGAGACCGACGTCCCCGAGGCGAAGGCCGACGTGCTCCACGCCATCTACGACCAGATCGTCGTGAAAGGGAGGGAGATCGTGTCGGTGAGACTCACGCCGTCGGCCTACGCACACGGGCTGGCGCTTGCGCTGCCCACCAAGGTTGTTAGAGCGCGCCCGACAGGATTCGAACCTGCGACCTTCGGCTCCGGAGGCCGACGCTCTATCCACTGAGCTACAGGCGCGCGAACCGGGATCATACCGGCCCGCGCCCTCAAACGGCCGTCGGCGCGGTCATGGCCGAACGGCGCCTCGAGGCTCAGGCCCTCGCCGGTCCCGAACCCGCCGCGCGAGATCGCGAACGACTGGACACGGGTCAGGGACCTGCCGGTGCTCCTTCCTCGAGGGTAGGCCCGTCGCCGCGGGCGTCACCGGTGACCGCTACGGACGACGGGCCGTGGCCCGGGTCGTCACGGCGTGTCAGCTGTGGTGCGTGGGCGCGATCGAGTCGTCGGGCGGCTTCAACGGTGGGCGAACCGGCGACCGAGTCGTCCGGAGAGCCCAACGGGGACGGAACGCGTGCCGGCCGAGCGCACGACCGATCAGTCGCTCACCAGCCGGACGGTCGCGGCCGCGATCGGGATGCCCATCACAAGCGGGCCGATCACAACCAGGGCCTCGGGCGCCGCGCTGACCTGCAGGTTCGCGACGAGCATCGCGGCATATGCCGCCACGGCCATGGCCGCGACGGGCCGTGTCGCCGCGCCGAACGCCCGAGATCGTCCGCCCCGCTCGAAGAGGCGATAGGCGAGATAAACCGTGAACGTGGTCGCGATCCAGCCGGCGAAGTTCTGGACGGGGATCCCGAAGTATGGCCCGCCGTCCTCCCAGATCCAGGCCCGGACGTCCGGGCCCGACAGGATGGGATCGACGACCAGGTCCCAGGCCGTCATCACGAGGGCGCCGAGGCCCGCGAGGAGCACTACCCGCCCGATTCCGCCCCGCGTGCCGACGGCCCGGCTGTCCGCGATGAGGTTCGTGATCACGTAGGACGGGTAGATCATCATGAACCACGCCATCGGGATCTGGATCGGCACGTGACCGAGCTTCGCGCCGAGCACGTCCGTGTACTGGTAATTGCCGTAGACGGCCCCGGTCTCGACGCCGACCTGCTCGAAGGCCCACGACACGACCGCGGTGATCGCGAAGAACGCTGCCGCATTGCGCCAGCCCAGCGTGTAGGTCGCATGGGTCAGGCTGAAGGCCGTGAGCACGGCCGTCATGACCGGCAGGCCGCCGGGGATCGACGGCAGCCGAACGAGCGGCGACACGAGCGGCCGCAGGACGCCCTCGTAGACGAACACGGCGAGCAGGGCGGTGGCGACGAGGAGCAGCGCGCGACCGCGATCCATCGGCCTCGATCGTCTCATGCCGCGGGCTGGTAGCGTCCGAACGCATGAGCACGCTGGACGCCGCGCCCCAGATCCAGTTCGATGGCCGCGACGAGTGGCGCGCCTGGCTCGAGGCGAACCATGCGACCTCGGGTGGCGTCTGGGTGGCCACCTGGCGGTCGTCGACCGGGCGGCCGCGACTCGAGTACGAGCCGGCCATTGAGGAGGCGTTCTGCTTCGGCTGGGTCGACGGGCAGGGGGGCACCGTGGACGCAAACCGAGGCAAGCTCTACTTCGCTCCGCGGCGCCGCGGCAGTCCCTGGGCCACGTCGAACAAAGGGCGCGTGGAGCGATTGCTGGCGGCAGGCCGGATGGCACCGTCCGGCATCGCCGCGGTCGAGCGCGCCAAAGCCGACGGCAGTTGGACGGTCTTCGATTCCGCCGCCCGGCTGGAGGAGCCGCCGGAGTTGATCGCTTCGCTCGACGCTCGACCACATGCGCGCGACCACTGGAACGGCTTCACCGTGTCGGTGCGCCGGATGTCGCTCGAGTACATCGCGCTTGCCAAGCGGCCGGAAACACGCCAGCGACGCGCGGACGCAATCGCTGAGGCGGCGGCGCGCAATGCGTCGGTCGTCGGCGGCGGGTCGCAATGAAGGCACACGCGCGGGCGCTCTCCCCTTTCTGGGATCACGTCTTTCGCGCCACCTACTGGGTCATCACCCGTCTCGGGCGGCCCGTGCGCTGGTGGGTTCGGCGCTTCGGCCTCGGCAACGTCGTGGACCTCGAGGTTCCCGGCCGCCGGACGGGTCGGCCGCGGCCGGTGCTGCTGGGACTGCTCCGGGCCGGCGGCCGCTGGTACCTGGGCCACCCCAATGGCGAGGTCAGCTGGACCCGGAACCTGGACGCTGCCGGCGCCGCCACGCTCACCATCCGGCCCGGGCCGCCGTTCGAGATTCGGCCGGTCCTGCTGGCGCCGGGGCCGGAGCGTGACCGGGCCATCGGCGTGACGTGGCGCCAGGACGTCTTCCCCGGCAACGTCCTGTACTGGCTGGCCAGGCGGCATATCCGGGCGGTCGGGCGCTACTACCGCATCGAGCCGCTCCAGTCGGCCGACGCGGCAGGGCCGGCCGAGGCGTGACCGCCGGCCGAGCTCCGACCGCCGGCCGAGCTCCGACCCGCCGGCCGACGTCCCACCGCCGGATTTCGCAACGCATTCGGCACCGGGCGTCCCGCGGGTGGGCTTCGTCGCCAGCTGAGGGCAACGCGTGCCCGATCGAGGTCCGGCGCGACCGCCCAGCCCGCCAGTGTCTTCGCATCCCTTTGCGAATGTTGGCGCCTCGAGCCGCCCCGGGCCGCCCCGGGCCGCATTGGTTGACGGTCGTAGGGACCCCGATCACCGCGATCCGGGCGGCGGTGCCGAATGCAATGCGAATCCCGTTGATCGGGCGCTGAGACGGGCGCTGAGACGGGCGCCAAGACGGGCGAGTCACGCCGCGTCAGGTTTGGGCGGTGACCCGGCCGAAAAGACCGGAGCGGCTCCCGAAGGAGCCGCTCCGTTGCTGTCCCGGTGAAGGCTCGGTCCTCAGCGGACCGTCTTCTGCCACGCTTCAAGGGCATCTATCACGTCGGCTTCACCGACTACCCTGACCCTACCTACCCATGGCCTCGAAGCTGGGGCAGCTTTCGAGCTGCAAGCAGCCTGCCCGTACTGTACCCGTTCAGCCGTGCGGGGCCAAGGGATTTGTTCACACTTCGCGTGAAAATTCCTTAACGTTCGCCGCCTGCGCATTGCAGCCGCACGCGCCTCGGACCGATCGGCGCGGCGCCGAACCCTGGCGATCAAGCCCGTGAGGAACGGGCTTCCCGCGCGAAGCGCGCGGCGGCCGCGGCCGCGTGCCTGCGGGGATCGCGACCGCGGGCCGAATGCCCGCTGCGGCGCCGGCCGGCTGGCGGCGCAGCCGCAATTCGCGTCGCCTACTCGTCGGCGACCGTCACCGTGGTCATCTTGACCGGCTCGACGGGCCGGTCCTGGGCGCCGGTCCGCCCCGCCGCGATCGCGTCCACCACGTCGAGGCCCTTGGTCACCTGCCCGAAGATCGTGTAGTTCTTGGGCAGGCGCCCGACAAGGTCGGCGAGGCAGATGAAGAACTGGCTGCCGTTGGTGTTCGGGCCGGCGTTGGCCATGGCCAGGGTGCCGCGGTAATAGTCGCCCTGGAACGGCTCATCGTCGAACTGGTAGCCCGGGCCTCCGCGGCCGGTGCCGGTGGGGTCGCCACCCTGCACCACGAAGCCCGGCACGACGCGGTGGAAGATCACCCCGTTGTAGAAGCCCTTGCGGGCGAGGTCCAGGAAGTTCTTCGCTGCCTTGGGCGCGCCGTCGGTGAAGATGTCGACATCGATGTCGCCCTTGTCGGTCGAGATGGTTGCCCTGGTCATGTCAACTCCTGTTCGCGGAATGTGCCGCCCTTCGACCACGTACCAGCAGGTAGGCTGCCGCGAGGCAGGATCCCTGCACGCGACGGCATCTAGGGCGAGGAAACCGTGAGCTTCGCCATCGGCACCGGCTCCAGCGCCTGGTTGCCGGTTGCGTCGCCGCTGTTGGGCATCGCGGCGATCGCGTCCACCACCTCCATCCCGTCGCTGACCTCGCCGAAGATCGCGTAGGTCCGGTATGACTCGAGGATCGGCCCGGCCGGATCGTCGGTGAGCACGATGAAGAACTGGCTGTTCTGCGAGTTGGGCGCGCTGGTGCGCGCCATCGCGAGCGTGCCGCGCTTGTACTCGCCCTTGACCTCCTGGTCCTGGATGGTGTAGCCCGGGCCGCCCGTTCCGTTGCCGTCCGGGTCGCCGCCCTGGATGACGAAGCCCGGCACGAGCCGGTGGAAGACCACGCCGTCGTAGAAGCCGCACTCCGCGAGAGCGACGAAGTTGCCGGCCGCGTTGGGGCCGAGCGAGCCGTCGATCCTGAGGACGATGGTGCCCTGCGTGGTCTCGACGGTGACCGTCCGCGTCTGGCCGGCAGGGAGCGGCGGGGGCGCTTTGGTCGGGCAATCGGGTCGGCCG